>WJLX01000135.1 GCA_014728225.1 Candidatus Coatesbacteria bacterium
CCCCCCCCCCCGGGCCGGGCGCTCAGGCGCCCGGCGGACAGCCCGCGGGCAGTCAATCCAGCTTGATCTTCAACCGCGAGCCGTAATCCAGGATCTCCCGCTCGTAGGTCTCGTTGAACAGCGGCGAGCTGATCAGGAAATCCGCCGTGGCCCGGTTGTTGGCCGTCGGGACGTTGAACAGCACGGCGATGCGCAGCAGGGCCTTGACGTCGACGTCGTGGGGCTGGGCCTCGAGGGGGTCCCAGAAAAAGATCAGCAGATCCAGCTTGAGCGCCGAGATGCGGGCCCCGATCTCCAGGTCGCCGCCCAGGGGGCCGCTCTTGAACGCCTTGACCGGCAGGTCCAGCTCCCGGGCGATCAAACCCCCGGTGTTGCCCGTGCCGTAGAGGTGGTGGCGGGCCAGGCTCTCGCGGTTGAAGTGCGCCCACTCGAGCAGGTCCTTCTTGCGGTGGTCGTGGGCCACCAGGGCCACGGCCTTGCGCTCGGGCATGGTAACGGTGCGGGTGGACATGGCAATCCTTTTGTTTGCTTCTTATGCTATGTGTAGAAAGCGATTTACTGTTTCAAAATCGATCAGATAAAACCAATCGGTATGCTCATTAAGACGAGTTGCTCCGCCGGGTAAAACGCTACCTGCTACATCTAGAAATGATACATTAACTACCCATTTACCTTTTTCTTTAAGTCTTTTTACAGCAGACAGATAATCCTGATCACCTGATACAATAATAGCAACATCATACATATCAGATAAAATAATCATATCAGTTGCCAATGCAATATCAACACCTTTTTCACCATCAAAAACTTGTTTAACAATATTAATTTTCAATGACCCAGCACGTCTAAACTGTAATCTATTATTATTTTTCAAAAATTTCTTTGAAGCATTTTCCACGATTTGGCTTCTGATTGAATTGTTTTCATCCACTTAATTGATTCATTATAGTATTTAATTATTTTATCTTCAGGCAGTTTAAGTAGTTTATATTTGTTATTATTGGTTTCATCAGCATAAATTTTGATAAAATGCTCTTTTTCGTACCTAGGATTAGGTAGATAAGGCACTGTAAACAATTCATTGATGACATACCAATATGTTCTTACGCGTTCAGCTTTATTGTTTTCCATTATCGTATTTAGTACTTGAGCACAGATATGATCGAAAAAAAGCTTCCCAATCTGCTTCCTGTGGTAAATAATGTTCGTTGCGGAAACTTGGGTAGAAGAGCTTGACTAATGATTTGCGAAAGTTCTCACCGTCCACGAATATTCAACATTTTTTCATGATTGCCTCGTTCGGTAGGGTATAAAACGGGAGGGGCTCTATGCCCCTCCCGAGCTTGAAAACTTGAGATTTATCTCAAGTTGTAGCTTCCAGTAAGTATTATACCGTCGAAAACGTGGTTTGTCAAGGGCCTAGTTCGGTATCAAGCCGGCGAAGCCCAGGAAGGCGATGCTCATCAAGCCGGCGGTGACGAAGGCGATGGGCAGCCCGCGCATGGCCTTGGGCACATTGCCGACCTCCATCCGCTCGCGCAGCCCGGCCATCAGCACCAGGGCCAGGGTGAAGCCGACGCCGGCGCCGACGGCGTGGACGAGGGACTCGAGGAAGTCGTAGCTGGAGTCGATGTTGAGGACGGTCAGGCCGAGGACGGCGCAGTTGGTGGTGATCAGCGGCAGGTAGATGCCCAGGGATTTATAGAGGGCGGGCATCGACTTCTGCATCACGATCTCGACGAGTTGGACCAGGCTGGCGATCACCAGGATGAAGAAGATGGTCCGCATCCAGGTCAGCTCGAGGGGCGTCAGGACGAAGGTGTAGACCAGCCAGGTGAAGACGGTGGCCAGGAACATGACGAAGATGACGGCCATCCCCATGCCGACGGCGGAGTCGGTCTGCTTGGAGACCCCGAGGTAGGGGCAGAGGCCGAGGAAGCGCATCAGGACGAAGTTGTTGACGAAGACCGCCCCGACGAACAACAGGATCAGCTTGACGCCGTAGCTCATCGTAACTCCTTTCCGTCGTTCAGGCGGCCTCGCGGGTGACCTGGGTCATCTTCTCGCGCTGGGCGCGGAGGGCTTTGAGGTCGGGCATGGATTTAGCTTTCTTGCGGTTGCGGCGCCAGTTGAAGAAGGCGATCAGGAAGCCGATGGTCAGGAAGGCGCCGGGCTGCAGGATGAGGATCGTGGCCGGGTTGTAGTTCTCGCCGAAGACGGGCAGGCCGAGGAAGGTGCCGAAGCCGATCACCTCGCGGATGGCGGCGATGATCACCAGGGCCAGGGTGAAGCCCAGACCCATCCCCAGACCGTCCAGCAGCGAGCGGCCGACGGAATGGTCCTGGGCGTAGGCCTCGGCCCGGCCCAGGATGATGCAGTTGACCACGATCAGGGGGATGAAGATGCCCAGGGCCTCGGACAGCGGCGGCAGGTAGGCCTTCATCACCAGCTCGACGACGACGACGAAGGTGGCGATGATGACGATGAAGATCGGGATGCGGATCTTCTTGGGCACCAGCTTGCGGATCAGGGAGATGATCACGTTGGAGCAGATCAGGACGAAGGTCGCCGCCAGCCCCATCCCCAGGCCCTTCTCGACCAGGGAGGTCACCGCCAGGGTCGGGCAGAGGCCCAACGCCAGGACGAAGACCGGGTTCTCCTTGAACAGGCCCTTGGTGAAATCGTTCAGCGCACTCACGGTTCTGTGCCCCCTCGCTTCGCTTGTCGGGGTTATTGTTCGATTTGACCGGCGGAGACCTTGTCCAGGAACTCGCCCATGTCCTCACGCACGGCGGTGGTGAAGGCCCGGCTGGTGATGGTGGCCCCGGTGATGGCCTCGACTGTCGAGGTCTGCGGATCGGCGCTTTCGCCCAGATGGACCTCGTCGGCTTCGCAGCCGAGGTACTGCTGCTGGAACCATGGCCGGGGCGGCGGACCGGCCTCGCCCCCGTCCTCGTCGGAGAACAGGCCGCCGATGGCGCTCCAGAGGGTGCCCTCGGCCTTGACCTCCTCGATGCGCTCGCCCAGGCCCGGGGTCTCCTGCTGGTGCAGCACGCTGGTGCCGGTGATCACGCCGTGGGTGTCCACGCCGACCATGATCTGCAGGGTCGAGCTGTAGCCGCTCTGGTCGCAGATCCGGGCGTAACCGACGGTGTTGCCGGCCTCGTCGTAACCGACGTAGTAGTCGACGGTGTCGGCCTCGACGGGAAAGCCCCGGATGTCGGCGGTCCCGGCGGGCATCACGGCGCCGACGGCCTCACTGACCGCGGCCTCTTCCTGGGCGGCGATCTGGTCCTTGGTCAGCAGGTAGACGCCGGAAAGGGCGGCGGCCATCACCGCGGCGACGACGAACAGGGTGACGCCCATCCTAAGCATTGGCGGCCTCCTTGGAACGCCGCTGGCCGAAGAAGCGCGGCACGGTGTAGCGGTCGATCAGCGGGGTGGCGGCGTTCATCAGCAGGATCGAGTAGCTGACGCCCTCGGGGTAGCCGCCCCACAGGCGGATGATCGCCGCCAGCAGGCCGGCCCCGACGCCGAAGATTATTCGCCCCTTCTTCGTCACCGGCGTGGTCACCATGTCCGTGGCCATGAACAGCGCCCCCAGCATCGCCCCGCCGGCCAGCAGGTGGAACAGGCCGGTGAAGTGGAAGGCCCCGTCCGGGGTGGTCACCCCGCCGAAGACCGCCGTGAAGACGAAGAGCGTCGCCAGGTAGGAGAGGGGGATGCGCCAGTCGACCACGTTGATCATGATCAGCAACAGGGCGCCGACGAGGAGCAGCAGGGCCGAGGTCTCGCCGATGCAGCCGCCGACCTGGCCCAGGGCCAGCTTGGCCGTTCCCGCAGGACCAGTGAGCTGCTCGACGGCCTGGGTCGCCTGGCTGACGGCGCCGGGATCGTGGGCCGCCGGGTTGGCCAGCACCGCCGAGGAGTGCTTCATCACCGCCAGGGGCGTCGCCGAGCTCAGGGCGTCGATCGTGGTTCCCGACAGGTTGGCCAGCCGCGGCAGCGGGCTCCAGTCCGCGGTCATGTGCACCGGCCAGGAGGCCAACAGGATCGCCCGCCCGACCAGGGCCGGGTTGAACAGGTTGTAGCCCAACCCGCCGAAGGCCTGTTTGGCGATGGCGATCGCCGCGAAGCTCCCCACCACGGGCAGCCACCAGGGCACGTTGTAGGGCAGGTTGAAGGCCAGCAGGACGCCGGTCAGGGCCGCCGAACCGTCGGCGATGGTCAGCTTGCGCTTGGTCAGGAGCTGGATCGCCGCCTCGAAGGCCATGCAGGAGAACACGGCGATCAGCACCAGCATCAACGAGCGCCAGCCCTGGAAGATCACCGCGCCCACCAGGGCCGGGACCAGGGCCAGACTGACGACGATCATGATCCGGGAGGTGCTGGCCTTGCTCTTGAGGTGCGGCGCGCCCTCGACGGTCAGTTGGTACAGCTCGACCGGGTCCTTCTTTTTGGGGACCTTCTTGGCGGTCGGCTTCTTCCCGGCCGGCCGGGCCGACTTAGCTTCCGGCTTGTCGGGCTGCGACTGCGGAGCCTTGTTCTCTTCGCTCATAGCTCGGCGGTTCCTGGGTTGGGTTTGGAAAGGGGAGCTCGGCTGTTACTTACCCTTGGCCCGTTCGGCGCGGCGCTTGAGGACCCTGGGCTTGAGCAGCTTGATCGACTGCACCAGGTGGCGCTTGGCCGGGCAGACGAAGCTGCAGGAGCCGCACTCGATGCAGTCGGCGGCGCCGTAGCGCTCGGCCTCGTCGAGATCTCCGGCGCGGGAGTAGAGGGCGGCGTCGCAGGGCACCAGATCCATCGGGCAGATGTCGACGCACTTGCCGCAGCGGATGCAGGGTCCTTCGACGAAGTCCTCGGGGTGCGGCGGCGGCAGGAACAGCAGGCCGCTGGTCCCCTTGGCCACGGGGAGGTCGAAGCGGTGCTGGGCCAGGCCCATCATCGGTCCGCCCATGATGAAGCGGGCGGCCCGGCCGCTCAGTCCGCCGCACTGCTCCAGCAGCTCGCCGACGGGGGTGCCCAGCTTGACCCACAGGTTGCGCGGCTCCTCGACGATCGGTCCGGTCAGGGTGACGGCGCGCTCGACGAGGGGCTTGCCGTCCAGGACGGCCTCGGCGACGGCGTAGGCCGTGCCGACGTTCTGGACGACGACGTTGACGTGGAAGGGTAGGCCGCCGACGGGCACCTCACGGCCGGTGACGGCTTTGATCAGTTGCTTCTCCGCCCCCTGGGGGTACTTGACCTTGCAGACGACGACGCTGATGCGGGCGCTGCGCTTGGTCAGTTCCTTGAGGTGGGCCACGGCGTCGGGCTTGTTGGCCTCGACGGCGATGACGCCGACGCGGGCGCCGGTGATCTTGAGCAGGATCTCCAGGCCGCGGACGATCTTCTCGCCCCGCTCCAGCATCAGCCGGTGGTCGCAGGTCAGGAAGGGTTCGCACTCGGCGCCGTTGAGGATGACGTGGTCGAAGCTGAAGCCCTTGGGCGGTACGAGCTTGACCGAGGTGGGGAAGGTGGCGCCGCCCATGCCGACGATGCCGGCCTCGCGGATGCGCTCGACGAGCTTCTGCGGCTCGACGCGCTCGAGGTCTCTGATCGGCTCCAGCAACTCCCACTCTTCGGCAGAACCCTCGGCGAGTTCGGCGGGCTCGATGATCACCGCGGGCTTGTCGCCGCCCATGGCGTGGGGGTGGTCGGCGACCTTCTTGACCACGCCGGCGACGGGGCTGTGGACCGGGGCGGAGACGAAACCGCCGGCCTCGCCGATGAGTTGGCCGGCCTTGAGCGTGTCGCCCTTGGCGACGACGGCCTTGGCCGGGGCGCCGATGTGCTGGGACAGCGGGATGACGACCTGCCTGGGCCGCCGGGCCGGGGTCAGCTCTTTGTTCTCGGTGAGATGCTTGAACTCGGGGGGGTGGATCCCGCCCTTGAAGGTCAGGGGCATGCCTTCCTCCGTAACCGGGGGCGTCGCCGTGGGGTTTGCGACTCGGGTAACGAAACGCCGCCAATTTTGCCACAAGCCGCCCCGCCGCGCAACCCCGGATTCGGGCTCAGCGGTTGGGATTCGACGGCAGCTTTGTGGCCGTCCTCCGGACGCGTAACGGTTCTTGCTCGCCGGGGCCGTCTGCTGCGGCGGGCGGACGGCCCCGGGCGGGCCCAATTGGAGGGGTCTCGGGCCATCGCGCCGGGTCCCGGCGTTTACGGAGCTCACCGGGGAGCCGCTTCCTCTCAGCTTTGGGGAGCGGGTTGGGCTGAGGGATTTAACGAAAGGTATCCCGCTTACTCCCGGACCATTCCGCCGGGAGGGGGTACCGCTGTTTCAAATCACTAACTGGGCTGATAGTCGATTTCACCGGCGACGGTTTCGTCGGTTGCTTTTACGGTGAAGATCAGCGGTCCAGAATGGTTGTTGTTGTACTTTGACAGCGGCAGAAGCTCCCCGAGGAGATTAACGGCGCCCGGCGGTGGAGCGCACAGCTCCGGGTCGTTGGAGCCGGTTTGGCAACCTTGCCTCCTCTCAAGCCCCGCCGCAATACTAAACGTCAATGTGCCCGATTCGCTCTCTTCCAACGGCCTTTCTATGAATATGTTATAGGTATTTACAGGTCCATCGCCGTTACGTGATCCCTAACGTAAAAAGGTGCGGCGGGGGACAGAGCTCCCGCCCTGCGCGACGCTGACCATCCCGAGCGCTAATCGACCACCACGGCGCGGAGCTCGCCGGGTGTCGCCTCGACCTCGCCGACACGATAGGCGAACTCCCCGGCCTGGGAGAGGTCCTGGACCAGCCGCTCGGCGCGGTTGGCCGGACAGACGACGATCAGCCCGAGGCCGCAGTTGAAGACCCGCTCCATCTCTTGGTCGGTCAAGCCGCCGAGGTGCTGCAGCCAGCCGAAGACCCGGGGCCGGGGCCAGGCCTCGCGGTGCAGGACGGCGCGCCGCCCCTCGGGGATCGCCCGGGCCAGGTTCTCGGCCAGACCGCCGCCGGTGATGTGCGCCGCAGCGGCCACCTTGTGCTTGCGTAGGAGGGGCAGGAGCTTGGAATAGATCCGCGTCGGGGTCAGCAGTTCCTCGGCCACCGTGCGGCCCAGCTCGTCGACGACTTCGCCGGGCTCCAGCCCGGCCTTCTCGAAGACCAGCTCGCGCACCAGGGAGAAGCCGTTGGAGTGCAGGCCGCTGGAGGCCAGGCCCACCAGCTCCATCCCGGTCTCGACGAGTTGCGGCCCCAGCTCCTGACCGCGCTCGACGGCGCCGACGACGAAGCCCGCCAGGTCGTAGTCACCGGGTTTGTAGACCCCGGGCATCTCGGCGGTCTCGCCGCCGACCAGAGCGCAGCCCGCCTGCAGGCAGCCCTGGCCGATACCCTGGACCAGGTCCCGGTCCCGCTCCGGCTGCAGTTTGCCCGTGGCCAGGTAGTCGAGGAAGAACAGCGGCCGGGCGCCCACCGTCAGCACGTCGTTGACGTTCATCGCCACCAGGTCGATGCCCACCGTGGTGTGGACGTCGGCCCGTACGGCCACCAGCAGCTTGGTGCCCACGCCGTCGGTGGCGGAGACCAGCAGCGGGTCCTTGAGCCCGGCGGCCGCCGGGTCGAAGGCCGCGCCGAAGCCGCCCAGGGAGGCCTCGGCGCCGGGGATGCGCGTGGCGGCGGCCAGGGGTTTGATGGCCTCGACGAAGTCCGCCCCGGCCTCGAGGTCTACTCCGGCTTCCTTGTAAGGATCACGCTCGGTCATGGGTTCACCGTTGAATGGGTTAGGTATCCAGCTCTTCCTGGTAGTCCCTGGATTGCTTGGGAGCGGTCTTGGTGTGGTCGATGCGTCCGGCCTCCGGGTACTCCGCCCGGGTGCCGCCCTCCATCAGCTCCTTGAGCCAGATGACCTGCAGCCGGGGGTACTCCCGCGAGCCGAGGGTCACGTTGCCCTTGCCGGCGGCGTGCTCGTACATCGGCTTCGTCGGTTTGAGGGCGCTGACGAAAACCCCCAGGTCGGCTTTCTCTCTCTCGACGACCTCGCCGAGGTTGCGCACGTCCTTGACCCCGGTCTGGCCGCCCTTGACCTCGATGATCGCCGTGCCCCGCTCCACCTTCGGTTTGCCCCGCTCGCTTTCGCTGAAATACTTGAAGCGCAGGTAGCCGTCGATGCCGGTGTCGGCGCCCTTGCGGCCGCCCTTGTAGGGCTGGGCGTTGAGCAGGCCCACCACCCAGAGCTCGAACTGGTGCTTGTCGGCCCTGGCCAGCTCCAACGCTCCGGCGTAGCTGGTTGGCAGGCCCTTGATCTCGAAGGGCAGCTCGCCGAAGGCGTCCGTTAATCTCTTCCTGATGAGGGCGATGGCCAGGTGGGTGATGTCGATGCCGATCCAGTTTCTACCCAGCTCTTCGGCGGCGTGGACCGTCGTCCCGCAGCCGCAGAAGGGGTCGAGGACGATGTCGCCCGCGTTGGAGGAGGCCTTGATGATGCGCTCGAGCAGGCCCAACGGTTTTTGCGTCGGATAGCTCAGCTTCTCCGAGCGCGGCGTGGGTCGGATGTCCGTCCAAAGGTCCTGCAGGGGAACACCGGGCATCTCGTCGAGGTAGCGCTTGTAACAGGGCATGCCGGTGCGGGTGTAACAGAGACGGCCGTCTGCGGAAAACTTGCGCATGTTCTGCTTAGAGTAGGCCCAGGAGCGGCCCTTGTAAGGTATTACACCTCGATATTCCCACCCTGGGATCGGCTCCTTCCATTCATTGGTCGGGTCGGCTTCCCATTCACCTCCCATGGGCCGCTTGACCCGCCATTCGTACTTGGTATCCCCTCCAGGTTTTGCCGCCGTCAGATCACTTTTTCGATAACGGCGTTCCGTTTTCTCCTCGACGTATTTGTAGAAGCTCTCGACATATTCGTCACTATACGGCGTGTAAACCGGCTTCCAAAGCCAATCGTCACTTTTCGTATAGAAGAAGATGATATCATGGATCTTGCCGTGCTGGGCCATTCCCTGCCTGGTGTCGCTGTGGGCGCTGGTGCGCTTCCAGACGATCTCGGTGCGGTAGTTCCGGGCCCCGAAGACCCCGTCCAGCACCAGCTTCAGGTAGTGACTGGCCGTGGGGTCGCAGTGCAGGTAGATGCTTCCCGTCGGCTTCAGCACCCGACGCAGCTCCAGCAGCCGGTTGGCCATGTGCACTAGATAGGCCAGCATGTCGTTCTTGCCGATGAAGCGCTCCAAGGCCTGCATCAGGTTGGACAGGTCGCTGGAGTAGGGATTGTGCAACAGCTCGTCGAACTCGTTCTCCGTGTCCAGGTTCCAGTGCCAGGTGTCGTCGAAGGCCTTGATTTGGGCGCCCTCGCCCAGTTCTTGGGGCGGCTTGAACAGGACGTTGTAGGTGGCCTTGGAGTTGAAGGGCGGGTCGAGGTAGACCAGATCGACGCTCTCGTCGGGGATGTGCTCCCGCAGAACGCTCAGGCAGTCGCCGTAGTAGAGTTTTCTCATCTCGGGCATGGTTGTTTGGTTGTCGCCGGAGGGCGGGAAACGGCTTCATTGAGCTACAACAATAACACAACCCTTGGTCAGGGGTGGTCCCAGCGGCCCCGGCGGCGGATGATGATCTGCTTGGGTTCGGTGAGTTCCTCGGCGACGTAGCGGGCGCCCTCGCGCCCCAGGCCGGAGTCCTTGACCCCGCCGTAGGGCATCAGGTCGACGCGCCAGCTCGGCGTTTCGTTGATGAGGACGGTGCCGGCCTCGAGGGCCTCGGCGGTGTCGAGGGCGCGATCGAGGTCGGCGGTGAAGACGGAGAGGTTGAGCCCCTGGGGGTTGCGGTTGACGTCGGCGACGGCGGAGGGAAGGTCGTCGAAGGGTATTATCGAAACCACCGGCGCGAAAACCTCGAGGGCGGCGACCTTCATCGCCGGGGTGACGTCGGTCAGGACGGTGGGGGTGAGGACGTTGCCGTGGCGGGTGTTGCCGGTGAGGAGCCTGGCGCCCTGGTCGACGGCTTCGCCGATCCAGGCCTGGGCGCGCTCGAGCTCGGCGGGGGAGATCATCGGTCCGACGAGGACGTCCTCGTCGGCGGGGTCGCCCCAGTTGATTTCGGCGGTCTCGGCGAGGAAGCGCTCGGTGAAGTCGTCGACGAGGGAGCGCTGGACGAAGATGCGCTGCAGGCTGATGCAGCTCTGGCCGGCGAAGCCGAAGGCCCCCTTGGGCAGGCGGGGCACGGCGTCGTCGAGATCGGTGTCGGCGCAGAGGATGGCGGCGGCGGTGGAGCCCAGCTCCATGGTCAGCTTTTTCATTCCGGCGTGGCGGGTCAGCCAGCGGCCGACCTCGGCGGAGCCGGTGAAGGTGACGGCGCGCAGGTGCTCGCTGGCGCACAGGGGTTCGCCGACGTTGGAGCCGGGGCCGGGGACCAGGTTGTAGGTCCCGGCGGGCAGCTCGCCGGTCTCCTGCAGTTCGCCGAGGACGTCGGCCAGCAGGAAGGCGTCCAGGGGGGTGGCCGAGGCGGGTTTGTGGACGACGGTGCAGCCGACGGCCAGGGCCGGGCCGAGCTTGTGGGCGGTCAGGTTGAGCGGGTAGTTGAAGGGGGTGATGGCGGCGATGGGGCCGAGCGGTTCGCGCAGGGCCAACCCCAGCTTGTTCTCGCCGTTGGGGGCGGCGTCGAGGGGCACCTGGTGGCCGCAGAGCCAGTTGGGGATCTCGGCGGCCACGGTCAGGGTCTGGACGCAGCGGTCGACCTCGGCCCGGGCCAGGGTGATGGGCTTGCCGCACTGGCTGACCAGGATGCGGGCCAGGACCTCGCGCTGCTCGCAGACGGCGTCGCGCAGGCGACCGACGACGTCGGCCCGGCGGCGGGCGGGCAGGCGGCGGTAGTCGGCGAAGGCCCGGGCGGCGGCGGCGCAGGCCTCCTCGACCTGGACCGCGTCGGCGGCGCCTACGTCGGCGACCTTCTCCCCGCTGTAGGGGTTGACGACGCTGAAGCTGTTTCCGGCGCCCTCGACCCACTGACCGTCGATGAGAATCTGGCGTTCGGCCATCACGTTCACCTCGGTTCGTTTCGGTTCGACGTCCCAGCGTCGGTGGGAAGAAAACGACGGCAAAAAAACGTCGTCACCCCTTGACGGTGAAACAATCTGAGACTATTTTTAGTTGTTGGTTCACAAAGGTACGATCTCAGCGGGGCGTTCAGTAACGCCGCGTCCGTCGGAGTTATCGCCGTCGATCAGTGCGCGAGGCCGCCTTGACCCGTTTCGTCGATATCTATTCCGCCGGTGCCAGGACGGTCCCCGGCTACTACGAATGTTGCCGATGTGGGAGCTACCTGTTGCTGGGCACCGGCGGCCAACTGCCCCGCTGTCCGCGCTGCGGATCGCGGGACTTCGCCTACACCACGGTGCGCGAGCCCGACGGCAGTCTGCACCGCGGGGTGCGTTTCGACGGCGGCGGCTACCTGGACGCTCCGCGGCCCGACGCCCGTCCCGTCGAGTTCAAGGATTTTCGGGTCAAATGAGCATCGCGGCGGGCTCGTCGGTCAGGCGGTGCAGCACACCGTCGTCGTCCAGGTAGCAGGTGTCCTCGTAGCGCACGCCGTAGCCCTTGTCCGGGTAGTAGACGCCGGGCTCGAGGGTGAAGACGGAGCCGGGCTTGAAGGTGTCCTTGTTGCGTTCGGTGCCCCCCAGGCGGGGGCTTTCGTGCACCTGGAGCCCGACGCCGTGACCCAGGCCGTGGCAGAAGCCGGTCTGGGTGGTGGGGTCGCTGACGATGTCGGGATGACCGGCCGCGGCGAGCAGTTCGGCGCACAGCTTGTGGGCTCCGTAGCAGGATTTGCCGACCTCGATCCAGTCGAAGACTTGCTGCTGGACCTCCTTGATCAGCTCGTAGTCCCGGGCGGCGGCCTGATGCGGCTCGCCGACGCACCAGGTGCGGGTCATGTCGTGGAAGTAGCCGTGACCGAGCTGCTGGGGGAACATGTCGTAGACGATGGGTTCGCCGACGGCTAGATGGTGGTCGTCGGCGCCGGTGGAGTGGGGGAAGCCGCCGTCGCGCCCCGGGGCGAAGATCGAGCCCACGGCCTCGAACAGGCCGTTGGAGAACAGCTCGAGGGCGATGCGCCGCTTGACCAGGCCGACGGTCAGCGGCGCGTCGTCGTGGTAGAGCTTGCCTTGACGCACCTCGGCGGTCGCGAGCAGTTGACGGATCGCGGAGAAGGTCTTGCAGGCCCCGACGGCGGCTTTCTTCAGCTCTTTGATCTCGTCGGGTTCCTTGGTTTCCCGAGCGATGACGATCAGATCGTTGGCGTATTCGGGCTCGATGTCGACGCCCTCGAGGGCCTCGTCGACGGCGCGCCAGAGCTTGTAGCTGGGGCCGACGCCGCCGCGGCCGTAGAGGGCCAGGCGGCCGGAGACGCCCAGCCTGTCGATGACACGGCGCATCATCTCCACGCCGCGCTCGAGGGGATCGGCGATCTCGCGCAGCTCGTGGAGGTTGAGCTCGCTGGTCACCAGGCTGTTGAAGGGCAGCTTGGCGGCCTCGTCGCGCTCGAAGGGTCCGGTCAGCAGGGTGGCGGTGCCGCCCTGCGGCTTCCAGAGGCTGCAGTGGCCGATCTGGGCGTCACCGAGGAAGTAGTGCATGGCGGGGTTGTCACCGTTGCCGCCGCCGATGTAGAGCCAGTCGATTCCGCGTTCGGCCATCAGTTTATCCACGTCGGTGCGCATCGTCCTCCCTGTCGTTCAGCGATGGGTTAACGTCGTCCGTCCGGCGGCGTCACGCTTCTTGCAGCGCCCCGTCCGCCTGGCGGAGTCCGGGTCGGCAACAAGCGCGCCGCCGCCTGGGTCGTCCGCGTGCGGTGCGTTCACTGGGCGTCGAGCCAGGCGGTGATGGTTTCCAGCACGCCGGGGGCGAAGTCCTTTTCCAGCAGGGGGTACTCGGACAGGCCGCCGCTCTCGGCGGTTTGGAACAGGTGGTTGGCGCCGGCGATGGTCTCGATGCTGACGGTCAGGTCGTGCTCGGCGGCGCCGGTTTCGAGGGCGGCGATGTTGAGGTCCGGTGGCACCTGGACGTCGAGTTCGCCGAAGACGGCCAGGATGGGGCAGTCGACAGCGGCCAGGTGGGTCCAGGGGTCGTAGTCGATGAAGTAGGCCGTCCAGGGGCTCTCGAGCATGGTGCGTTGTTGGGCGAGCTGGGTCTCGACGAAGGTGTCGACGTCGCCGAAGGCGGCCTGTTCGGCGGGGGTGAAGCTCGCGTACTGCTCGCGCAGGACGGCGTCCAGCTCGTCGTAGAGGGGTTCGAGGTCGCCGTCGTTGCGGATCTTGTCGTAGGCCCGGCGCTGGAAATCCTGGTTCCAGGCCACGTCTTCCGCGGTGCCGCCCTCGGCCAGGATGGTCTTGGCGGACTGGGCTAGCAGCAACTCGTCGCCGGGGACGGCCTGGCCGGCGAACATGATCACCCCGGCTACGTCGTATTCCGCGGCCAGCATCCCGGCGATGATCGAGCCTTCGCTGTGTCCCAGCAGGTAGACCCGCTCGGGGTCGACCTCGGCGCGTTCCTCGAGGTAGCGGAGCTGGGCGGCGTAATCCAGCGCCAGGTCGGCCGAGGTGGCCGTCGAGATATCACCGGTCGAGTCGGCGAAGCCGCGGTCGTCGCAGCGCAGCACCGCGTAGCCCTGGTTGGTCAGGTGGTCGGCGAGGAGGAAGAAGGGCTTGAAGCCGTAGATGTCCTCGTCGCGGTCCTGGGCCCCGGAGCCGGTGATCAAGAGCACCGCCGGGTGGGGACCGTCGTCCTCGGGCAGGCTGAGCGTCCCGGCCAGCACCGGACCGTGGTCGGTTTCGATGCGGACCTCCTCGGTCGGGTAATCGAGGACGGGGGCCACGTAGGGCCGCAGCTCGAACAGGCCGGTGTAGCCCGACTGGTTGAACTCGCCGGAGATCAGCCCCTCCTCGACGGTGCCCTCGTAGCGCGCCGGGGCGCCGGGGACCGGCAGGGTGAAGCCCAGCTCCGGCGGATCCCAGCTCACCTCGGTCAGCCCGCCGTCGCGCAGGCCCTGGGTGGGGATGCTCATCGTCCCCGCCAGGCCCTGCGGCGTCTCGAAGAACTCGACCTCGAAGCCCAGGGGCTGGCCCATGATCTGGATCTCGCCGACCCATTCGCCGAGGACGTCCGCCGTCTCGACCTCCGCCCGGGCGCAGGCGCCCGGTATCAGCAGGGCGAGGAGCAGCAGGAGCGCCGGAGCCGTCAACCGTTCGCGCATGGTTCCTCCTGGGGTGTGGGTGGTGCGACGGGGTTATTTTAGCCCCCGGGCCGGGGTTGAGTAAAGGATTACCCGCCGAGCGGCGGGACGTAGTTCGTCTCCGTAGGGGGCGACCTTTGGATGGGTTCGTCAATGCGAACGACGGGAGCGGAGCCATCGCCCTGCTATCCCACGTAGGGCGGACCCTCCGCGGTCCGCCGCGAATTGGATTTGGTCTTGAAACGGGAGGACCGCTCGGTCCTCCCCAACAAACGTTTCAAAGGGTGAGCCGTCGGGGCGATGAGGCCCCGGTCGCCCG
>WJLX01000136.1 GCA_014728225.1 Candidatus Coatesbacteria bacterium
GGCGGACCGTTGCCAATGCTCCAACGGTCGCCGAGATGCAAAAACCGTGCCGGTTCCGGCGGACTTTGACGGACAGCGCTCCGGCGGTGGGGGAGGGGCGGGGTCGTTTTTCGCCCGGGGGCCCGGACGGACCCCGGGGTCGGTAATCCCCCCTTCGGCTATTGACACTCCGCAATCCCCCGCCGTAAGCTAAAATGGTTCCCCAACCGCCGAGGTGCCGTAATGCGTCGCTGGATCGCATCGATCGCCCTGTTGTTCTGCCTGCTGTGCCCCGTCGCGGCCGAGGACGATCTGCCGCCGGTCCACGGCGCCGATGATGGGGCTGAGACCGGCGATGACGGCCTGCCTCCGGTTTACGGGGAAGCTGACGCCGGGGAGAGCACTCAGCAAACCGGGGACGGCGACGCAGATGGTGAATTCAGTCTGGAGGCTCTCTTCGGCGAGGGGCTGGAGTTCCTCGGCGAGCTGGATCTCTGGGGCCGCTACTACGCCACCGACGACGACGAGCTGGGCACCTACGCCCAGGCCCGCTTCGACCTGACCTCGCGCTCCGGGGCGACGAAGGTCCAACTGACTCTGGTCGCCGACGCCTTCGGCGGGTACGACGAGCTCTATGCCGAGGGCGGGGAGTTACAGTTCGAATTGGACCGGGCCGCCGTCTCCTGGGACATCGACTGGCTGGAACTGACCCTGGGACGACAGAAGCTGGCCCGGGGCCCCGGCTACCTCTTCAACCCCTCGGACCTTTACAACAACGCCAGCTTTACCGATCCGACCGTCGAGGATCCCGGCGTCGACGCCCTCAGCTCGCAGATCTATCTGGGCCGTTTCACCGGCTTCGAGCTGGCGACGGTCCCGGCGCGCCAGGCCGTCGACGGCGACTACGGCCTGCGCTTCTTCACCAACCTCGGCGGCTTCGACCTCTCGCTGGGCTACCACCATCTCGGCGACTACGCCCCGGCGACCCGGGCCCACTTCGTCTCCTGCTGGAGCTACGGCGACATCGTCGTCGGCGACTGGGACGGCCCGGGCCTGTGGTTGGAGCTGGGTTACGATCTGCCCTACTCCGATGAGCTCGAGGTCGAGGAGGCCTGGCGGCTGGGCGCCGGTCTGGAGTACACCTTCGGCGAGCACGTTACCGCCCTGGTCGAGTACTACCACGACGACGCCGGGGCCGCGGAGTTCGCCGACTACGACTGGACGGCCCTGGCAAGTGGAGAGCGTCTGGTGCTGGGGCGGGATTACCTGTTCGCCAGCGTCGATTTCGACCTGGGCTCCCTGATCGTGGCCAACGTCCTCGGTTTGTTCAACCCGGCCGACGGCAGCGGCGTCGCCGGACCCAGCGTACGCTTCGACCTCTCGAACAACGTCGACGCCACCCTGGGGGGCTTCTACTTCTTCGGCGGGGAAGAGAGCGAGTTCGGTCACAACGGCATCGACCTCGGCCTGTATCGCTTGCCCGCCTACCCACCGATGGCCTACCTGCGGGTCGAGGCGGCCTTTTAGTGGTCTCAAGGGTCGTGGTAACCGGGGCGACGGGACACCTCGGCGCCAACCTAGTCCCCCTGCTGCTCGAGCACGGCCGGCGGGTACGCTGTCTGATCCACCGCTCGACGGGGGAACTGACCGGCCTACCCGTCGAGACCGTTTCCGGCGACGTACTCGAACCGGCGAGCCTACACTGGGCCTTCAACGGAGCCGCGATCTGTTTCAATCTCGCCGGGGTGGTCTCGATCAGCGGCGGGCGCGGCGGCCTCGTCGAAGGGGTCAACGTCGAAGGCGCGGCCAACGTCGCCGCCGCCTGCCGGAAGCTCGGCCTGCGCCTCGTCCATTGCTCCTCGGTCCAGGCCTTTACTCTCCGCCGGGACGCTGACGCACTGGATGAGACGGCCCCGCTCAATCGTTCCGCCGACGCCCCGGCCTACGATCAAGCCAAGGCCCGCGGGGTCCTGGCCGTGCGGCGGGAGATCCGGCGCGGTCTGGACGCCGTCATTTGTTACCCCACCGCCGTTCTCGGTCCCCGGGATTACGCCCCCTCGCGCATGGGCCGCCTGCTGCTGGCCCTGGCCCGGCGCAGGCTGCCCTGCCTGGTCGAAGGCGGCTTCGACTGGGTCGACGCCCGCGACGCCGCGCGGGGCCTGCTGGCGGCGGCGGAGCGCGGCCGGTGCGACGGCGACTACCTCCTCGGCGGTCACTACCTGAGCCTCGCGGAACTCGCCCGGCGGTGGTGCGCCCTCCTCGGCGTCCCGGCGCCCCGCTTGACGACGCCCCCGGGGCCGGCCCGACTCGGCGCGCCGATCGTCGAACTCTACCACCGCCTGGTCGGCGGCGAACCCCTGTTCACCGCTACGGCTCTGCGAACCCTCGCACGAGGCGGGCGCGTCGACTGCGGTCGCGCCCGGCGCGAACTCGGCTATACCCCCCGCCCCTTCGACGACACCCTGCGGACCACGGCTGCCTGGTTCCAGCACCAAGGCCTGTTGTCCACAACCGACACCTTACGACGATGAGCGAAACCACCCTCCTGCGCCTGCTGCTCTATGTCTGGCTCGGTATCGCCGGGGCGACGGCCGTCGTGCTGCTCTTCGTCAGCGCTCCCTACGGTCGCCACCGGCGCGACGGCTGGGGACCGACCATCGCCAACCGCCTGGGCTGGCTGCTGATGGAGGCCCCCTCGCCCCTGCTCTACCTGGCGCTCTTCCTCCTCGGCGAGCGGACGACCAACCCCGTCAACCTCGCCTTCTGCGCCCTCTGGCTGGGCCACTACCTCTACCGGGCTTTCGTCTTTCCCTGGCTGCTGCGCGACCGCGGGAAGGGGATTCCCCTGGCCGTGACGGGAATGGCCTTCTTCTTCAACCTGATCAACGCCTACACCAACAGCCGCTGGCTCAACGCCCTCGGCCCGGCCTACGACGCCGCCTGGCTGACCGACCCCCGCTTCCTCGCCGGAACGGCCCTCTTCGTCGCCGGTTTCCTCACCCACCTGTGGGCCGACGCCGGGCTGCGCGGCCTGCGCAGACCCGCCGAAGACGGCTATCGCATCCCCCGGGGCGGGCTGTTCGAGCTGGTCAGTTGTCCCAACTACCTGGGCGAGATCGTCCAGTGGACGGGCTGGGCCCTGTTGACCTGGAGCCTGCCCGGCCTGGTGTTCGCCGTCTGGACGGCGGCCAACCTGGTCCCCCGGGCGCTGTCCCACCACCAGTGGTACAAGGAAACCTTCGCCGATTACCCGTCGCGCCGCAGGGCCGTACTCCCCGGGCTGCTGTGAGCAGGCCGGACCTTTGTAAAACAGCCCGACAGAGCCGCACCCGCCGCCGTTCGCCAACCCCGGAACTGGCACAGTTTTTGCATCTCGGCAACCGTTGAGCTGCTGACAACGGTCCGCCTCCGCAAAAACTGTGCCAGTTCCGGGGTCGGCGTTGAGCGGGTGCTGGCCGGGCTGTTTTTCAAAGGTCCGTGCGTCGTCCACTATGTATGATCAGGCCGGCTACTGCTGAAACTGCTTTTTTCAATCCGTGTTTGCCCGGTCCGGTTTTTCGTGCTATATTGCTTTTCGCTGACGGAATCACCCTTTTGTCCCTGGAGGTTTAGTTTGCACTGAAATACCCCGTTTGAGAGCAACCACAACGCGTTTCGGCGCCGAAACGGGGAGCTGACAATGGACAAGAAATTCTGGGACGACGTCTTCTATCGCTACACCCATCACCAACGCAAGAAGTGAACAGCGCGATGTGAACGTGATTGAAGCGATTACAAGGGGGCCGGCCGACGAGGTCGGACCCCTTCGTTCGACGGCGGTGGGTTGATGCGGGGCGGGCGACGGTGACAGCGCGGCGGCGCTGTTTTATAATCCGTCGTTGTGGATGGCGACTGGACGGGTGTCTTGAACGGGAGGACGGAGTTGGAGGTCGAGCTGCTGACGATCACGCCGCAGGCCGAGGCGCTCATCGAGCGCGCCGGGCGGACGTGCTACCTGTCCTTCGAGAAGGCGGGCCCCGGTTCAGCGGGGCGTTTCTGCCGGATGCTGCTGCGCCGGGGGCACGAGTCGGTCTTCGAGCACGCAACAGCAACGTTTCGGGTTATCGGCGGCTCCCGGGCTTTCACTCATCAGTTGGTTAGACACCGCCTGTGCTCCTTCTCGCAGCAGTCCCAACGCTACGTCGAGGAAGGCGGCTTCGGGTCGGTCACCCCGCCCAGCATCGCCGGGGAAGAAGAGGCACGGCGGATCTTCGCGGAGCACCTGGCCGACTGCGAGGCGCGCTACCGGGCGCTGCGCGGGCTGGGTGTTCCCAAGGAAGACGCCCGTTTCGTGCTGCCCAACGCCGCGACCAGCGAGATCGTGGTCAGCGCCAACCTGCGCCAGTGGCGAACCGTCTTGAAACTGCGCGGCCATCCGACGGCCCAGTGGGAGATCCGCCGTTTCGCCGTGGCGGTATACCGTGAGCTGGTCGAGCACGTCCCCAACGTCTTCGCCGATCTTAGCGTGACCACCGCCGGGGACGGGCTGGAACCGGTCGACCCCCGCGGGGGCGGTAAGTGAGGCCGCCGGACAGCGTCGAGGTCCTCGTAGTCGGCGCCGGTCCGGCGGGGAGTGAATTCGCCCGCCGCCTGGCCGCCGCGGGCCGCGAGGTCCTGTTGGTCGAGAAACGGCCCGAGATCGGCAACCCGGTGCGCTGCGCCGAAGCCGTCGAGCGGGATCCCCTGGTGCGGGTCTGCGGCGAGCCGCCGCCCGAGTGCGTGGCTTCGCCCATTCACGGCGCCGTGGGCCACGCCCCCGACGGTCGCCGGGTGGTCTACGAAACCGAGGAGGTCGTCGGCCTGACCCTCAACCGTCGGCTGTTCGACCGCTGGCTGGCGGGCCGGGCCGCCGCCGCCGGGGCCGAGGTGCTGACGCGGACGCGGTTGGTCGGCCTGGAGCGCCCGGACGACGACTGGCGGGTCGTTTTGCGTCGGGGCGGAGAGCAGCACGAGCTGCGCAGCCGCCTCGTCGTAGCCGCCGACGGCGTCGAGGGTTCCACTTTGCGACGGGCGGGTATCGGGAAGCCCTGGGTGTCCAAGCGGATGCACAGCGGCGTCCAGGCCCGCGTCGTCGGCCTGCCGCGTCGCGAGCCGCCCCTGATCGAGCTGCACCTCGGCCGGGAGCGTTTTCCCGGCGGCTACGGCTGGTGCTTCCCCCTCGGCGGAGACCGGGCCAACATCGGTCTTTGCCTGGAGCCGCCCCTGGGGGTCGACGAGGAGCTGCGCGGACGGCTGGAGGCGTTCCTGGCGCGCAGCTACCCCGGCGCCCGTCCCGTCGAGTTCGTCGCCGGGACGATCCCGGCCCTGGACAAGCCGCGGCGGATCGTCGCCGACGGTCTGCTGGCGCTGGGCGACGCCGCCGGTCACGCCGAGCCCTTCTCCGGCGGCGGCATCGCCAACGCCCTCCAGGGGGCCGCGGTCGCCGCCGAGGTCGCGGTAACGGCCCTGGACGGCGGGAACGTGGCCGAGGACTCCCTCAGGCCCTACGTCGAGAACTGGAACGCCGGCGTCGGACGCAGCCTGCGCCGTTACGCCAAGCTGCGCCGCTTTTACCTCAGCCTGAAGGATCGGGACTTCAACGACGCCCTGGAGCTGTTGGAGCGCCAACTGGAGCGCTGGCGCACGGGTAAACGCTCGTCGGTTCTCTCCCTGCTGACCTCGGTGGTGACCTCTTCGCCCCGTCTGCTGCTCAAGGCCCGTCATCTGCTCTAGTGCACGACGAGCCCCGACGCCTCGTCGCTCCGTCACCGCCGTAAAGCCGGTCACCAGCCCCCGCGTTGACAGGCCGGACGAGTTGGTTTAGAATTCGACACTCCAAGCGTCGACCCCCACCCACGGATGGCTATGCTGCGCAGGACGATCATCGGATTGCTGGCTCTCACCGCGGTCGTCGGGGCGGCCGAGTTCCGCCTCGGACCGGGCGATACCTTCGATCTCTCCGTCTACGGCGAGCTGGCCGGCGACAACCCCGGTGCGCCCAGCTTCTCCGGGCGTTACGCCGTCGACCCCGACGGCAACATCCAGATCCACTTCATCGGCACCCTGCACGTCGAAGGCCTGACTCTCGATGAAGCGCGCCGACTGCTCAACGACCGTCTGGCCGATTACCTGATCACGCCCGACGTCGTGCTGACCCTGGTCTCGACCAACTCGCGCTACGTTTATGTACTGGGCCATATCTCACGACAGGCGCGGCTGACCATCGGCACCCGGGATACCCTGCTCGACGTGCTGGCCCGCAGCGGCGGCGAGCTTTACGACGCCCGCCTGGACTGCGTCAAGGTAATCCGCGGCGGCCTGGCGGATCCGGAGATCCTGACCTGCGATCTGTTGGCCACCATCCAGGAGGGCGATTTCAGCGAGAACATCGTCGTCCAGCCCGGCGACATCATCTACTTCCCCCGAACCATGCTCTGGGAGTGGAACGAGATCCTGGCCCGGGTACTGCCCTCCCTCTCCCTGGTCAACACCACCGTGGAGATCCTCTCCGACGATCTGATCCAGGGGCAGTGATTTCCACCCAGAGGATCATGCTAGAGGACCATGCCTGACTCGAGGAACAGCAAACAGCGCGAAGACAACACCTTCATCCGTTTGCTGGGTGTGCTCTGGCGCGGCAAATGGATCATCATCTTCTGCGGCTTCTTCGTCGGCGGGGCGATGCTCTTCGTCTCCTTCCTGCTGCCCAAAATCTACAGCTCGCAGATGACCATCCTGCTGCCGGAACGACAATCCTCCGGCGCAATGATGATGAGCGCCCTGACGGGTCAGCTCAACCTGGGCGGGATGATGAGCACCTCGGTGGACCTCGAGGTGACGATCATGAACTCGCCCTCGGTCCTCGAGGAGGTGGTGGTCGAGTACGGACTGCTGCCCAAGATGACCGACGTACCGAGCAATCCGGACAAGACGCCCTACCTGTCCGACTTCCGCGCCAACGAGATCGCCGGCGGCAACGAGTTCACCTTCGAGTTCATCAACGACGACGGCGACTATATCGTGTACGACTGGAAGGACAAATACAAGGGCTCGGGCAGCAACTACAGCCGCTTCCGCGGTGAAGGCTTCAGCTTCATGATGACGGCCCAGGACGCCGAGGCCGGGGACAGCTTCACCCTGGAGATCCTGGACCCCGAGGACGCCGCCAACGCCCTGGCGAGCATGATCAACATCACCCCCTCGACGGCGGACACCATCGAGATCACCGCCGAGGCCACCTCACCGGTGATGGCCCAGAACATCGTCACAGCCATCGTCAACAAGTACATCGAGCGCACCGAACTCTACTCCTCGGGGAACTCGGGACGCCTGCGCTCCTTCCTGGAAAACCAGCTCAACGAGACCAAGGCCAAGCTCGAGGCCGCCTCGCGGCGTCTGGCCCGTTACAGCACCGAAGAAATGGTCTACGAGCCCGAGGTCGAACTGACGGCCCTGTTCGAGACACTGCGCAACCTGGAGACCCAGCGCCTGATGGCCAAGATCCAGCGCCAGGTCACCGAGGCCCAGTTGGAAACCGCCGAGGACTACACCACCGGCGGAGCGACCTCGGAAAGCGTCGCCGCCAGCGCCATGGGACTGCCCGGCGCCGCCGGCACCTACGACGTGGCCACCTCGAACCTGGAGACCCAGGTCGACCTGTTGCGGCTGCAGTTGGCCGAGCTGCGCAGCCGCCTGGCCGACAACCATCCCCAGGTGCGCGAGACCGAGGAGAAACTGGCCAAGGCCGAACAGGCCCTGCGCGAGAAGAAACGCCGCAACCTGGTAAACGAGCTCGAGACCTTCCGCAACACCGAGTTCTCCCTGCAGCAGGAGCTGAACACCCTGGAGCAGGAGCTAGCCGGGCAGCCGGAGAAGTACGTCGAGTACAACCAGCTCAAGATGGAGGTCACCGCCCTGGGCGAGGTCTACAAGTTCGTCGCCGCCCAGTACGAGCAGGCCCGCATCGATGAGCAGCGGGCCCTCGGCAACCGCGCCCTGCCCCGGGTGCTGACCGAGGCGACCTACGAGAGCGCCCCGGTGCGGCCCAAAAAGAAGTTCTACGCCCTGGTCGGCGGCTTCCTCGGCGGCATTCTGGGCATCTCCATCGTGCTGAGCCGCTACTACCTGCGGCGGACACGCTTCTTCGAGCGTCTCAAGCGCGAGGTCGCCGACGACGATGACGACGATACGAAGCGGCCGAACGCCGCCGCTCGCCGCCGCGAATAACCAACCAGGGTCGCCCGCCGGGGCGGCCCTTTTAACAACCGAGGGGATCAGGCATGGAGTTCTCCAGCGAGGAACGGGCCCGTTTCTGGGGGCTGGAGTTGCATCGGCGTCGGGCCTTCCGTCTGCGTCGTCGCCTGGAGGAGCTGCCCGCCGAACACGATGAGGTCGAGGGTCGGCTGGCCGCGGCCCGGGCGGCTTACGAACAGGCCCTGGCCGACAAAAGGGGCCTCGAGATGGGGCAGAAGAAACTGGAGCTCGAGGTGGAGAGCGTCAAGGAACGCCGCGGACGCCACCAACAGCAACTACTCAACGCCAGCGACAACCGGGAGTACGCCACTCTGCTCAAGGAGATCCAGAGCGAGCGCGACAAGCAGGACGAACTCGAGCTGCGCATCCTCGAGATGATGGAGAGCCTGGAGGAGCTGCGACCGCGGCTCGAGGTCGACCGGCGGGAGCTGGAGGAGCTGGAGCGGGAGAGCGCCGAACGGCTGGCGGCCCTGGAGGCCGAGGAGACGGGGCTGAAAACCCGTCTTAGCCGACTCGAGGAGGGCCGGGAGGGCCTCCTGGCCGGACTTACCCCGGCGGGACACCGCATGGTGGAGAAGCTGGAATCCCAGGGCCTCAGCGGCCACATCTGCGCCGAGGTCCACAACTACCGCTGCGGCGTCTGCGGTATGGAGATCGCCACCCAGGCGCTCAGCGAGGTCCGGGCCGGCAAGCTGCGCCAGTGCGAGTCCTGCTCCTCGATGCTCTACGACGAGGAGCAGCTCGCCGCCACCCGCAGCCAGGCCCGTAACCGCGGCTTTCTCCCCCCCGAGGACTGATGTCTCCGGCGCTGATCGTCCACGGCGGGGCCTGGAAGATCCCCGACGAGCTGTGGCCCGCCCATCAGTCCGGGTGTCGCCGGGCGCTGGACGCCGGCTGGGCGGTCCTCGACAGCGGCGGCTCGGCGCTCGAGGCCGTCGTCGGCGCTGTCCGCGTTCTGGAGGACGACCCGGTCTTCGACGCCGGGGTCGGCTCCGTGCTAAACCGCGACGGCTACTGCGAACTCGACGCCGCGGTAATGGAAGGCGCCAGTCAGGGCTTCGGCGCCGTCGGCGCCGTCCGACGCTACGCCAACCCCGTCGAGCTGGCGCTGCGGGTGTTGGGCGACGGTCGTCACTGTCTCCTGGTCGGCGCGGGAGCCGAGGCCTTCGCCGCCGAGAGCGGCCTGGAGCCCGTCGAGCCCGAGTCCCTGATCATCCCCCGGGAGCTGGAGCTCCACCGCCGGAGGAACCGGGAGGGCTTCCGCCTGGAGAGCCAATTCGAGCCCGGGGACACCGTCGGCGCCGTCGCTCTGGACGCTGCGGGACACCTGGCCTGCGCCAACTCCACCGGTGGGACCAGCTTCAAGCTACCCGGGCGGATCGGCGACTCCTGCCTGCCCGGCTGCGGCCTGTACGCCGAGGACGACACTGCCGCCGTCTGCTGCACCGGCTGGGGCGAACAGATCATGCGCCGGGCCCTGGCTCGACAGATCGTCACCCGGCTGGCCGACGGCGGCGTCGTCGAGGAGGTCGTCGACCGGGCCCTCGGGGAGCTGGCCGCCCTGCCCCACGGCCGCGCCGGTGTGATCGGACTGACCGCCGCCGGACGGCCGATCCATCGTCACAACACCCCGCGAATGGCCTGGTCCGCCCGCCGCCGCAGCGGTGAAACCCTCGAACCCGCCGACCCCCGACCCCCTCCCCCCGACCGACGAACCGACCGACGAAC
>WJLX01000137.1 GCA_014728225.1 Candidatus Coatesbacteria bacterium
CGAGGACGTCGCCGAGAAGATCAAGGGCGAGGTCAAGGAGCTGGCCGAGAAGTACCCCCTCTACCGCGACCGGGAGCTGTAGGCCGGAACAAGCTGAGTGTTCGAAGCGCTGTAAAAGGGTCGCCCGACGGGGCGACCCCTGTTCGTTTATTCCCCGGGTAATGGACTTATTCGTAGAAGAAAAACTCGGTCATCCGCTCGGAGACAAGGCTGAATTCGGCATAAGCTATCCTGTCGAAACCGATGCTGTACAGGTCGATCCTGGTCGTTTCATCCCCGGTGCAACTGACGGAATAGAATACATCATCGGTCTTGCCGCTAACGCGGCGGTAGCAATCGGAAGCGAAACCGATGAAGGCGGCGATTTGCTCACTCGACGGTTCCGTGACACCGGTAAAGCGATGAAAAAGACGGCCGTAAACGTAGTCTCGGATGATTAAGTAGTCCCCGTTCCGATCTATCTGCAGCTCGATTAAACGGTAACGGGTTGAGAAAAAGGCATCCTCGTCCGTTGTCTCCATGAGCAATTCGAACAGCCAGCCACCAGTCGCGATTTCCCTGGAATAAGATCCGTTGGCATCCAGGTATTGACTGTAATAATCAATGATGAGGGGGTCCCTTAGGTTCAGGTCGGTGATGGCCTCATTCAAGCAGCCGCGGGCCCAATCATAATCGCCGTTGGTCTGCTCGACCTCCGGTCCGAGAAACTCGCAGCCGCCGAACAACAGGGCGGACAGTATGAGCGGAGCGAGTCTAAAGAATATCGATTTCATAAATCGTCCCACTGTCGGCTCCCAGTTCGATCTCCGCCAGGTACTCACCCTCAAGACCGATGCCCGAATAGAGTACCAGTTCCACAGTCGGTTCTTCTTCGTAGCTGTGTTTAACCTCGTAGCTGTAGAGGGTGTCATCTTCGCGTCCGGTCAGATAGCGGTAGGTCTCGGAGGCTTGGCTCAACCAGCGTTGGACGGAGGCGTCATCGTATGCAGGGAGGGGCCCCCTGATCCAGCCGCCGCTATAGGTATGTGTATCGATCTGCCCTTCGGCGTTGACCTTAATATAGAGTTTTGTAAACGCATATTCATAACAGATTGTGATATTGCTGACCGTGCAATCGGGCTCTAAGTAGCCTCGATGGTCAACATATGAGGCGTAGAGAGCTATGATAGTATAGTCCCCGCCCAACTCCCTCTCGGCGACGGCGTCGGCGATTCCCCGGGCCCACTCCAGGCCGTGGCGGTCGCCGAGGTGGCTTTCGGTCAGCAGATCGCAGCCGGCGAGCAGGACCGCCGAGACGATTACTAGCCCGATTACTAGCCCGCTGACTGGAACGTTGACCGGGCCGCTACCGGCAACTCTCGTGCTGCGCCACTGCATGATTTCCCTTTGTCCTATGACGCTGGTATTATAAGCTCCCGCTGTGCGGCTGGCAAGGGAAGAAGGGGCATGGCCGAGAGAATCGACAGCTTCGTGGCCCTGGACGTGGAGACGACGGGGCTGGACCCGTCGCGGCACGGCATCGTCGAGCTGGCCCTGGTGCGCTTCGTCGCGGGGGTGGAGACGGCGAGTTGGCAGAGTCTGCTGCAGCCGGGTTTGGAGATGCACCCGGACGCCGTGGCGATCCACGGGATCACGGTAACGGACCTGGCCGGGGCGCCGCGCTTCGCCAAGGTGGCGGCCGAGGTGTTCGACTTCATCGGCGCGGGGCCGTTGTTGGCCTACTACGCGCGGTTCGATTACGGTTTCCTGCGGGCGGCGGTACGGCCGCTGGAGCGCTCCATCCCGCCGCTCAAGGATTGGCTGGACCCCCTGCCCCTGGTGCGGCGGCGGTTGGGCCGGGGTCGGGCGCGGATGGCCTACGCCTGCCGGCACTACGGCATCCCCCTCGAGGGTGCCCACCGGGCCCTGGCCGACGCCCGGGCGGCGGGCCGGTTGTGGCTCAAGCTGCACGAGGGCTAACTTTACTCGACGGCCGCGCCTGGGGTATCATTTCTTTTGCGACCCACCAGCATCTGGAGACGAGATGGCCAAGCGCTTCATCACCCGTACCGGCGAGTGGCCGGATCAGCCGCGCAAGGCGAAGGAGATAATTAAGCTCCTCGACGAGGGCGAGCTGACGCCGCGGACCGAGGTCTTCGACGAAGCCGCCCAGGACTGGCGGCCCCTGACCGAGGTCGAGCCTTTCGCCGAGCATCTACGCCGTGAGGAGGAGCTGCGGCAAACGCTCAGTCCGGAGGAGTTCGCCAAGCGGAAGAAGTTCCGGCGGCCGGTGCGGTATGTGTTGACGGGGCTGGGGATCATCATCGTCTTCGTTGCCGTGGCCTTCGCGATGGCCACGCTGTTCGAATCCTTCGCCGAGGGGCTGGGCGGCCTGCCCGAGGCGCCTTCGGGTGACGCCGAGCCGCTGTGGCGTTTCGCCGTCGGCGAGGCCGTCGGCGGCAGCCCCTGTTACTACGACGGCGTGGTCTACTTCGGCTCCCAGGACGGGAGTGTCTACTGCGTCGACGCCGTGAGCGGCGAGGGGCTGTGGCGCTATGACACCGGCGGGCCGATCATCGGCGAGGTGCTGGTCGTCGACGGCCGGGTCTACGTCGGCAGTTGCGCCAACGGGGTCTGGTGCCTGGACTCCGCCACCGGTGAGCGCCTGTGGACCTTCTACACGGGCTTCTACGTCGGCGGCGGTGTGCACTTCAGCGACGGCCGGTTGTACTTCGGCTGCTACGACCATAACGTCTACTGCGTCGACGCCGTCGACGGCGAGGAGGTCTGGCGCTTCAAGACCGGGGACTGGGTCTTCGCCACGCCCTTCGTCGCCGGAGGACGGGTCTTCGTCGGGTCCTACGACGATCACCTCTACTGCCTGGAGGCCGATACCGGGCGGGAGATCTGGCGCTACGAGGTCGGCGGCGATATCAAGAGCTCGCCCTACGTCTGGCGCGACAAGGTCTACTTCGGCGCCGACGACAGTCGCCTCTACTGCCTGGAGGCCGACTCCGCCGAGCCGGAGCTGCTGTGGCGTTTCCGCGATCCGGAGCTGTGGAACTACATCCGTTCCCGGATCGTGGTCTTCGACGGCCGGGTGTTCTTCGGCTCGCTCAACAACCAGATCTACGCCGTCGACGCCCTGACCGGCGAGCTGCTCTGGCGCCACAAGACGACGAACACCGTCGAGGCCGGCGGTCTGGTGGCCGGCGAGCTGGCCGACGGGCGGGAATTCGCCGTCGGGCACTCCCACCGCCGCCCGACCGTCGACCGGCCGGAGGACATTGAGCCGCGCTCGGCCTATCTCTACATTGGCAGCGCCAACAACAGTCTCTACTGCCTGGACGTGGCCGACGGCTCCCTGGCCTGGTTCTACGCCACCCAGGGCCACGTGCTGACCGACCCCGACTTCCACGACGGCGTGGTCTACTTCGGCAGCCAGGACGGCCACCTGTACGCCGTGCGCAGTTATCCCGAGCTGGAAGCGGACTAGCCGACGCAGGTCGTTCGGCGAAGTGGAAGCGGGCCGTCCGGGCCCTCGGGTTGCAGTCGTCGGGGCCTTGCCATTGCGGCGGGTCTCGGTTAACATTCGCTCTCGCTTCACCGGTCTTCATCTCTTCTCCAACCGTAACGAAGGAGGCTGCTATGTCCGATGCGCGGGCCAATCCCGCCCCGCTGGGTCTGATGGGTTTCGGTATGACCACGGTGCTGCTCAACATCCATAACGCCGGGCTGTTCGGCGCCGGGGAGTCGATGGGTGTCATCCTGTCCATGGGCATCTTCTACGGCGGTCTGGCGCAGATCTTCGCCGGTATCATGGAGTTCCGCAAGGGCAACACCTTCGGCACCACCGCCTTCACCAGCTACGGTCTGTTCTGGATCAGCCTGGTCTGTATCGTTCTCTTCGGCGGCGAGTGGGGCAACTCGACGGGTTTCATGGGCTGGTATCTGTTCATGTGGGGCCTGTTCACCTGCTACATGTGGACGGCCACCTGGAAGAAGAACCGGGCCCTGCAGGTCGTCTTCCTGACCTTGACGGTGCTGTTCTGGCTGCTGGCCGTCGGCGACTGGTTCCAGCTCGAGCTGGTGACCCGCATCGCCGGTTTTGAGGGCATTCTCTGCGGCCTGTCGGCCATCTACCTGGCCGCCGCCGAGGTGATCAACGAATCCAAGGGTCGGGTGGTTTTACCGATCGGCAACGTCGCCGATTAGACTCCGGCGCACTTGATGCAACCACGGGAGGGCCGCGGCTCTCCCGTGGTTTATGCCACACAACCGCCTTGAAGACGAGGGACTTGCGAAGAGTATCACCTCTTGGTAATATGTCCACAGTGTCATATTATGCTGTGTTCATGATGTATTCAGGGAGGTTTGATGGAGCGTGTGCGCATTGCCGCGGCCGAGTTCCTCGGCACCTTCGTCCTGGTCTTTCTGGGCTGCGGGGCGGTCATCACGGCCCTGATCGTCGGTGATTCGACGGCCCTGGACTACGCCGGTCTATTGGGGGTCGCTGTGGCTTTCGGCCTGGCGCTCTACGCCGGCATCCATGCTCTGGGGCCGATCTCCGGCGCCCACTTCAATCCCGCCGTCAGCATCGCCCTGGCCCTGGCCGGGCGGGTCGACTGGCGCCGGGTCCCCCTCTATGTCGTCGCCCAACTCTTGGGCGCCCTGGCGGCCTCGGCGGCCCATCTGGCCCTCGTCGGCGGTCTGGAATACGGTCTCGGACAAACCGTCGTCGGGGAGTTCGGGCTGCCGGCGGCCCTGGTCAGCGAGTTCGTCCTGACCCTGTTGTTGACCCTCGTCATCCTGGCCGCGACGGCCCGGGGCCGCGAGGTCAAGCTGGGCGCCTTCCCCATCGCCTTCTACCTCACCGCCGCCTCACTGGTGGGCTTCCCCTTCTCGGCCACCTCGCTCAACCCGGCCCGCAGCCTGGGGCCGGCCCTGTTCGTCGGCGGCGCGGCCCTGGAGCAGATGTGGCTCTACGCCCTGGCTCCGCCGGCCGGAGCCGCGGCGGCCGCGCTGATCTGGCGTCTGTTGCGCTCCCCCGCGCCGAAGAGGCGTATCGCCGGCATCCCCGAGCCGCCGCTTTGAGCTGACGACGCCGCGGCCGGTTTGTTACAATCGGGGCCGATGAGTTCCGCCGCGGCGGAGACAACCTCGCCCACCCGCAGCGCCATCCCAAACCCGATCAACTGCCGACACCCAACGGCGTCGCTCCGGCCCGCCCAGCCGCCGGAAGACGCCGCGCCCCGCCCCGCCGGAGGTGCGATCCATGCTCACCGACGCCTTCCAGCAGCTCCTCGAGCACCGCCTGCAGGAAACCCGTGACCGGGGGCTCTACAAGGAAGAGCGGGTGATCACCAGCCGTCAGGGCGCCCGGATCGAGGTCCGGGACGCCCCCGAGGTGCTCAACTTCTGCGCCAACAACTATCTCGGCCTGGCCGGTGACCCGCGCCTGGTCGAGCGGGCCAAGGCCGTCCTCGACGAGCGGGGTTATGGGATGGCCAGTGTGCGTTTCATCTGCGGCACTCAGGACATCCACCGCGAGCTCGAGGGCAAGGTGGCCCGCTTCCTCGATAAAGACGACGCCGTTCTCTACTCCAGTTGCTTCGACGCCAACGGCGGCCTGTTCGAGACCATCCTCTCCGGCGAGGACGCCGTCATCTCCGACCAGCTCAACCACGCCTCGATCATCGACGGCATCCGGCTCTGCAAGGCCAAGCGCTTCCGTTACGAGCACATGGAGATGCAGGACCTGGAGCGCAACCTGATCGCCGCCCGCGAGGCCCGCAACAAGCTGATCGTCACCGACGGCGTCTTCAGCATGGACGGCGAGATCGCCCCGCTGAACAGGATCTGCGAGCTGGCCGAGCGCTACGGCGCCCTCGTCGTCGTCGACGACAGCCACGCCACGGGCTTCTTCGGCCCCACCGGTCGGGGAACTCCCGAGCATTTCGGTTGCTCGGAGCGCGTCGACATCGTCACCTCGACCTTCGGCAAAGCCATGGGCGGGGCCTCGGGCGGCTTCACCGCCGGACCCGCCGTAATCGCCCAGGCCCTGCGCCAGTTCTCGCGGCCCTACCTGTTCTCCAACTCCGTGGCCCCGATGATCGTCGGCACCACCATCGCCGTCGTCGATATGCTCGAGGAATCCAGCGAGTTGATCCGACGCCTGGACCACAACCAGCGCCGCTTCCGCCGCGCCATGACCGAAAAGGGCTTCAATATCATCCCGGGGGCCCATCCGATCGTGCCGGTCATGCTCTACAACGCCCGCCTGGCCACCCGGATGGCCGACGAACTCCTCGAGGAGGGGATCTACGTCATCGGTTTCAGCTATCCCGTGGTGCCCAAGGGACAGGCCCGTATCCGCGTCCAGCTTTCCGCCGCCCACACCGACGAGCAGCTCAGCCGGGCCATCAACGCCTTCGTCAAGATCGGTGACAGACTCGGCGTCCTCGGCCTGGGCAAGGACGAGATCATCGAACGCTTCGGCCTCTGAGCCGGCGGCGAAAAACCCGCCGTGCTTGACGACGAGCACACGGCTTCTCTCTGCGCCGGAACCGGCACGGTTTTTGCAGCTCGGCGACGCTCGAGCGTCCGGCGGGCGTCGCCTCCGCAAAAACCGTGCCGGTTCCGGCGGTCGGGCTTGGGGCGGGGGCGGCGGTTTTTGGACGGCGGGTTTTTCGCCGCCGGCGTCTTGCCAGACCGCGGCTCAGGATATAAGATAGGGCGCGATGGAGCTAGAGACCAACACCGTCGGACCCCGCAGGACGCTGTCGCTCTGCACGGGTTGTGATGCCTGTGTGCGGGCCTGTCCGGCCGCGGCCTGGCTGGCTACCAGCGAGCGACCGCTGCTGCGCCCCGAGCGCTGTACGGGCTGCGGGGTGTGCGTCGCGGCCTGCCCCGAGGGGGCGCTGGCAATGACGAGTGGGGACGGGGATTCATCGACCTGAGCAACAACCAACCGCCGTGGAGGTCGCCCGGTGAAATACGTCGGTTACGTTCTGGCCGTAGTACTGGTCTTCTTCGGCATCATCTTCCTCTGGAGCGCCTTCGGTCCCCACGCCAAGCAGCCCTACACCCGTCTGTTCGGCGGCATCGGCACCCTGGGCGTGGGCATCGTCGTAATGGTGCTGACCGCCCGTTGGGCGGCCAGGAAGCGCAAGGAGGAAGCCGGTACGGTCACCATCGAGCAGAAGGTCGACCTGACCGGTGACATCCACGTGGAGAAGCTGCGCTGCGAGAGCTGCGGCGCGCCGCTGGACAAGAACAGCGTCAGTGTGAGAGCGGGGGCGGTACACATCGACTGCCCCTACTGCGGCACCAGCTATACCGTCGAGGAAGAGCCCAAGTGGTGAGTCGGGACGACCCGGGAGAGGAAGCACAAGCATGCGCTTCATGATCGCCGAGTACTGGTGGATCATCGTCGTCGTTTTCGGCGTTTCGATCCTGATGCGGCTGTTGATACGCGGCCTGCGCAATCGTACCGGCGGCGGGATGATGCGCAAGGATCGCCGCTGTGGACCGCCGCGCTACGAAGAGCGACCGTCGACCGCGCCGGGCGGGACCCGGGAGAAAACGGTTCACCGCGGCACCACGGAGGCCCTGGTCTGCGAGCGTTGCGGCGCTGGTCTCGACGACGACGACCTCACCGAGCGCAGCGGGTTGCTGGTCGTCGATTGTCCGTACTGTAAAACGAGTTACACCCTGGGGGAGATGAGCTAGATGGTCAAGGGGCTGGTCTTCGGCGCGATCCTGATCGCCGTCGGTGTACTGGGAATCGCCTTCCAGCCGATCATCGGTGTCGGCGGCATCGTCGTCGGGCTGGCGGTGATCGTGATCACGATCCGTTACCGTCACGTGTTAAAAGGTCCGCCGCCGAACTATCAACGACCGGAGAGCAATCTCGACATCCATCACAAGCCGGAGATCGACGACCGTCTGCCCAGCCGGCGTTATTGAGTTCCCTTTTCCGGGTTGGATAGGCCGAGCCGCTGTAGCTCAGTTGGCCAGAGCACTCGACTTGTAATCGAGCGGTCGTCGGTTCGACTCCGACCAGCGGCTCCATCCCAGAAAAAACCTTGCACATTCCCCCGGGCCTGTCCTATAATTCGCCCTCGCGACAATCATCCGACGGCGGGGTTCCCGAGCGGCCAAAGGGAACAGACTGTAAATCTGTCGGTGAATGCCTTCGAAGGTTCGAATCCTTCCCCCGCCACCATCACCTCTGGTCCTTATCCGCACCCGGGCCGTTTGTCCAGCAGTTCAGACACCCGGTGATCGGTCGCCCGGCGATTACGGCAGCGGCGGCTCTTTTTTCACCTTCGATCAAGCCCCACGATAAGCAGTTGTCAGCTTAGGACGCAGTTCCCGGCGGGAATAGCTCAATTGGTAGAGCATCAGCCTTCCAAGCTGAGGGTCGCGGGTTCGATTCCCGTTTCCCGCTCCAGTTCGCTCAAGCGGCTCTAATCGGACCCGCGAGCCGATCTGTCAGGCCCGCGGGTTGGCTTCCCGCCCCCGCTCCAGTTCCCGCCCCCGCTTCCAGTTCGCTCAAGCGGCTCTAATCGGACCCGCGAGCCGATCTGTCAGGCCCGCGGGTTGGCTTCCCGCCCCCGCTCCAGTTCGCTCAAGCGGCTCTAATCGAACCCGCGAGCCGATCTGTCAGGCCCGCGGGTTGGCTTCCCGCCCCCGCTCCCAGGGGGCCGGTTTAGTCAGGCGGCACGAGGGTCAAGAACGGCAGCCGTCAGCCAGGCGTTTGAGCGCCCCGGGCCGTGCTTGCCCGGTACCGCGCCAGACCTTTGAAAAACGAATGCCGCCCAACGAGCTGGAGCGTGTCGGCCGGAACCGGCACGCTTCTTGCGGAGGCCGACCCTTGCCGCCGCGCCAACGGTCGCCGAGATGTTAAAGCGTGCCGGCCCGGCGCTTTGGGCGGCGACAACGCCGGGAAGTTGCCGAAGACCTCGATTTTTCAAAGGCCTCCCGCTGATGAGCGTCGTTTGGAACGACACAGCGGTGTATTAACGTCTCGCCGGGACGGCCGACCAACTCGACGATTCATTAGGGGTTGCGTTACGGACCGGCGCTATGTATAATACCCCCGCTCCGTCGGCCAAGCCGACGCGTTTGACGCTTAAAACCTTACGCCAAGCGGGCCCTCGTAGCTCAGTCGGTAGAGCACCTGCATGGTAAGCAGGTGGTCACCAGTTCAAGTCTGGTCGAGGGCTCCACATTCTAAAGAGAAGACGGTATGGCCTCCAACCGCGACATCATCGCCCTGCGTTGCGAGGAGTGCAAGCGCAAGAACTACACCCTGACCAAGAACAAGAAGAACGTCAAGGGTAAGATCGAGCTGCGCAAGTACTGCCCGCACGACCACCGGCACACCCTGCACAAGGAAACCAAGCCTTAGCGAGGCCGCCGTTTATCGGTTTACCGTAGGCCAGTAGCTCAATTAGGCAGAGTAGCGGATTCCAAATCCGTTGGTTGGGGGTTCGATTCCCTCCTGGCCTGCCACCTTTCGGGGCTGAATACCGGACGTGCGCCGGTGCCGATGGGGACCGGCCGTCGCCTTTAACGACAGCGGTTCGGCACATCCGCCCGTGCGAACCTGCACTTCTCGGGGCTGAATGCCGGACGTGCGCCGGTGCCGATGGGAACCGGCCGTCGCCGTTAACGACAGTGGTTCGGTACATCCGCCCGTGCGAACCTGCACTTCCGTGCGAACCTGCACTTCAAAGGCAAAGGACGGCGCGACCCGGACTCGTCGTCGGAGGCTCCGGCCGCGCGGCTCCAACCGTAAGCAGGCGCCGCCCGCAGGGACGGCGTCTTATCGCCTCAGCTCATTTACTCCCGACCAACCGAGGAAATTGGGATGTTTAAAAAGATCGGTCGCTTCCTGCGCGAGACCTGGGTCGAGCTCTCCAAGGTCACCTGGCCGAGCCGCAGCGAGGTCATCTCCTCGACCATCGTTATCCTGGTGATGTGCACGATCATGGCCGTAATCATCGGTTTCTTCGACTACGGTCTGACCAAGCTCATCGACTGGATCCTGAGTCTGCGCTGATGACAGATAAAGACGACAAGTCCGCGGATCCCCGGGACGACGGCGTCGAGGATAACGACGCCGCGGAAACCGACGAGACCGCCGAACCGGACGGCGCTGAACAAAAAGGCGCCCAGCCCGCCGATCGCACCCCGTCGGGCAAGCGGTTGGCATGGTTCGCCGTTTACGTCTACTCGGGGCACGAACGCAAAGTGATGGGCAACCTCAAGCACCGCATCGAGGTGGGCGGTCACGAGGACCTCTTCGGCGAGGTCATCGTTCCCATCGAGGAAGTCACCGTCCAGCGCGGCGGTCGCAACACCAAAACCAGCCGGCCCTTCTTCCCCGGCTACGTCCTGTTTCAGATGGTGGCCCGGGACCACGATCTGGAGAAGGCCGACGACAAGGATTTCATCAACGCCACCAACCTGGTGCTCAACACCCCGGGCGTTCGGGGCTTCGTCGGCGGTCGGCGCGACCCGGCCCCCCTCGACGACACCGAGATGGCCCGGATCATGCACACCGAGGAATCCTCCGAGGAGCAGGTCGAGGAGATCCCCTTCCGTCCGGGCGACCACGTCTCGATCACCGAAGGGCCCTTCGCCAACTTCGACGGAACCGTGGACGAGGTCATTCCCGAGCGGCACAAGGTCAAGGTTTCGGTGACGGTTTTCGGCCGGGCCACCCCCGTCGAGGTCGACGTCACCCAGCTGCACAAGATCTAGCGGCGCTCGGTGGGCGCCGACGCCTTCAGCAAGGAAAATCACGATGGCCAAGAAGAAAGTCAAAGCGGTCGTTAAGCTGCAGTGTCCCGCGGGAGCGGCCACCCCGGCCCCGCCCGTCGGCCCGGCCCTCGGGCAGTACGGCATCAACATCGGTGAGTTCTGCAAGGCCTTCAACGCCCAGACCGCCGACCAGGCGGGATTGATCATCCCCGCCGTGATCACCATTTACGCCGACCGCAGCTTCAACTTCATCCTCAAAACCCCGCCGGCGGCCGTGCTGATCAAGAAGCAGGCCAAGCTGGCCAAGGGTTCCGGTGAACCCAACCGCGAGAAGGTCGGAACCATCAACATGAAACAGCTCAGGGAGATCGCCGAGATCAAGCTGCCCGACTCCAATTGCCAGACCATCGAGGCCTGCATGGAGATGGTGGCGGGCACCGCCCGCTCGATGGGCGTCGAAGTGATCGACTAACCTGACGGTCTGGGCGGCCGAGATCGCCCGAGGAGCGAGATGGCGAAAGGAAAACGCATCCGGGACCTCAAGGCGCGCCTGCCCGAGGAGCCCACGACCCTGCGCGGCGCCCTGGAGCTCTGCAAGGAGCTGGCCACGGAGAACTTCGACGCCAGCGTCGAGGTGGCCGTCCGGTTGGGCGTCAACCCGCGCAAGTCAGAGGAGAACATCCGCGGCACCTGCCCGGCCCCCGCCGGCCTGGGCACCGACGTCAAGATCCTGGCCTTCGTCTCCGGCGACAAGCTGGCCGAGGCCAGGGAGGCCGGCGCCGATCTGATCGGCGACGAGGAGATCGTGGCCAAGATCCAGGACGGCTGGGCCGACGTCGACAAGGTCGTCGCCACCCCGGATCAGATGAAGAACATCGCCAAGCTGGGCCGTTTTCTGGGACCCAAGAAGCTGATGCCCTCCCCCAAGGACGGCACGGTTACCCAGGACATCGGCCAGACCATCCG
>WJLX01000138.1 GCA_014728225.1 Candidatus Coatesbacteria bacterium
CCGACGGGGGCGGTCAACGAGCAGGGGCGGCGTTATCGAAGGCCGGAGCCTCAGGGGTGGATGAAGGCGGCGAAGCTCCAGGCGGCGTCTGCGCCGTCGGGGCCGATGATCCCCAGGGCGACGACGTACCGGGTGCCCGCCGGAACACCCCAGTAATCGGCGATCTCGCCCCGGGGGATGCGGACCTCGGCGCTGCGCAGCAGGTCGTCGCCGGAGTTCCAGACGCCGCCGGTGGGTAGCTCTGCGGCGTCGAAGTCCTCGGCGGCCGCCAACAGCAACCGGTAACCGGCCACGCCGTACTGTGGTTCCCAGCCGACAACGACGGCTTCTCCGTCTTCGGCGGCGTTGACCTCGACGAAGGGTAAACGGACCAGTTCCAGAGCGGGGTCGGTAAGAATCAATGGTTCGGCGTGAAGGTCGGTCGTCGTCACTACACCCTCCGTCGGCCGGGGGGTGATGACGAGGCGCGGCGCTGATTGGGGCTCGGCCGGCAGTTCGTCGGCGCGCAGAAAGGCCTGCAGGCGGCCCCCCGTCGGCGTTCCAAGGGATAAGCGGTCGTCATCGAGGGCCAGGTCGTAGTCGAAGCTCGTCTCGGGCGGCGCGAGGACGCGGGCGGTGAGCAGAACATGGTCCTCGGGCGGGCTGACGGGTCCGCCGCGCTGGTAGCGCACCAGACCGGCGCTGAGCTCTTCGAGCCGGGGGTAGGCGGCCAATTCGAGCTCCAACAGCGCCTCAGCGGGTTCCGCGGGTACTGCGCCCCGGCCCAGCAGCAGGGCGGTCTCGCTGCGCTGGAAGGCGCTGACCGTTGCGGCGTCCGTCGTCAGCGGCAGGGTGAAGCGCCCGTACTCGTCGCTGGAGTCGAGGGCCAGCAAGGCGCCGGCGGGGTCGCGCAGGATTAAGGTCACCCCGGCGATCTCCGCTCCTCCGCGGACGACACGCCCACTGAAGCTCTGCACCTCCGGCGGCTTGGTCAGCTCGAGGACGCTGAAGGGCGACCAGTTGCCGGCGTCGTCGCGGGCGTGGACGTAGAGTCGGTGAACCACGTCGGGCTCCCAGTCCGCCGTGGGCAGGGCCGACAGGGCTTCGAGGCGGTTGCCGCCGAAGCCGGCGCGTTCCGGGGCGACGTCGAAGGGCAGTCCGTCGCCGTCGTCGCCGGGCAGATCGATGAAGGCCTCGATTAACGCCACCCCGCTCTCATCCAGGGCGGTGGCCGTCAATCCGACGGTGTTGGCCGCCGCCGCCGGGCAGGGTTCGACGGCGATATCCGGACCACGGACGTCCTCGCGCCGCAGGACCAGGACGACGTCCCGGGCGGCCCCGGCCTCGCAGGTGCCGATGCGGTCCGGCCGACCGTCGCCGTCCTCGTCATAAACGGCCCGGTGGCGGTAACCGCCGGCCTCCGCCGTCACGGTCACGAAGGGGCTGCTGCGGGCCGTGGCCTCGGCGACGCCGTGGATGGTGAAGCCGTCGCCCTCGGGATACAGCCGCGCCCAGGGGCCCGACCCCTCCGGATCGTCGCCCAGGGTCACTTCCAACCCCGGCGGCAGGGCGGTGCCGTCCGCCGTCACCAGCCACCCCGTCAGGGTCAGACCGGCCTCCTGTGGCCGAACGCTGAAAGTCCACTCGAACTCATCACCGACGTTGCCGGCCAGGTCCGTCACCCCGCGCACCCGCACGCCGTACTCCCGTCCCGGTTCCAGTGGTTCGACCGGGGTCAGCTCCAGCCGGTGTCCGTCGAAGCTCCGGACGATCTCGACGGGCTCACCGCGCTCGCGGACGACGACCTCGCCGAGCTCGTCTTCGGTCCCGGTTTCTTCGTCGACGCCCTCCCCTACGGCCTGCTCGGTTCCAGCCTCCTCGACCTCGAGGAAGGGCGCCAGCTCGACGGCGAACTCCGGTCCGGCGCGCACAGCCTCGTTGAAGGACACCCAGAGCGCCGGGCGGTCGTTGGTCTGCTCCCGGGGACCCCGGGTGACGTCCCTGGGCGGCTCCTCGTCGGGCTCGTCGGCGGCGACGAACTCCCGGGCCAGGGGCTCGACGTTCCGGCCGTCCGTTCCGCGCAGGTTGCGCGCCAGCAGCCGATACTCCGCTCCCGGCTCCAGTCCGACAACGTCCAGGTGGACGACGCCCTCGTTGCCCGGCTCCAGCCGGACGGCGACGACCGCGGGCTCACCCGGACCCTCGAGCAGCAGGTTCTCCCCATTCAGGCCCGCCTCGATGACGGGCTTGTCGAACTCCAGCCGCAGGTGGTGCTCGTCCGGAGCGGCGAAGAAGACCAGCCGCGGCGGCTGCTCCTTCTCCCCGGCCGCGTCGCCCAGAGGGCGCGACTTGCGACCGCAGCCCGCCGCCAATAACACCAACCCGACCAGAATGAGGGAATGGTAGCGCATGGGCCGATATTAGCACGAGGCGCCCCCCGCTGGCGAGTATCGCCCGCTTGACTACGCAACCCCCAACCGATAAACTCTATCGGCAACCTCCCCGGGTAAAACGCCATGGACCTGGTCATCGTCACCGGCAACGTCGTCTCCACGGCCAAGGATGAAGCCCTCGTCGGTTTCAAGCTGCTGCTCTGCCGCCCGGCCGACGCCGCCGGCCAGGCCGTCGGTCCCGAACTCGTCTGCGTCGACGCCGTCGGCGCCGGGGTCGGCGAGCTGTGCTACATCGCCCGCGGCTCCTCCGCCCGCCAGACCGAGACCACCCGCAACCGCCCCGTCGACGCCGTCATCTGCGGCATCGTCGACGCCGTCGAGAGCGACGGCCGCGTCGTCTATCGCAAGCACGGCGCGCCCGATCCCGCCTCCGGCTCGAAGGGCGACGAGTAGTGCAGCGCGGCCGGATCATCGGCAGCCTGTGGGCCGACCGCCATCTGCCCGCCTACGACGGCCTGCGCCTGGCCCTGGTGAGCCGCCGGGGCCCCGACGGCCGCCTCAACGCCCGACCCGAAGTCGCCGTCGAGGTCGTCGAGGCCGGCCGCGGCGCCGAGGTCCTCCTGGCCGACGGCCGCGAGGCCGCCCTCGCCTTGCCCGCCGGACAACGCTTCATCCCCTGCGATCTCGCCGTCGTCGGCGTCCTCGACAACCAGGACTGGGAGCCCGAGGAGTCCCCATGATCCTGGCCCGCGTCGTCGGCAGCGTCCACTGCTCGCTCAAGCACCCCGCCCTGGGCGGTTACCGCCTGCTGCGGGTCATACCGCAATCCGACGACGACGGGAAGGGCGCCGAGCTGATCGCCGTCGACACCGTCGGCGCCGGACCCGGTGATCTGATCCTGGTGCAGAGCGAGGGCAACTCCGCCCGCCAGCTCCTCGGCCGCGAGGACATCCCCACCCGGCAGGTGATCGTGGGCGTGGTGGACAGCGTCTGGCGCTCTACCGATAACTAGGGCTGCGGCGAGACCTTTGAAAACCAATTCCGGGGTTAATGAGAAAACGCACCCGGCGCTGGCACGGTTTTTGCGGCGTTGCTAACCCGCCAGCAGTTCATCAAGGTCGCAGACCTGCAAAAACCGTGCCAGCGCCCGTGCCGACGAGGCCAGTGGGTTGAGTATTCATTCAACTGGTTTTCAAAGGTCTCGCCGCGACGATCCGCGCTTCTGCCTGGTTAGCTCCCTGCCAACAAACTCATCTATCAGTTGACCAGTAACGAGAATAGCCTCGGCAAGCTTATCAGCAGCTCCGACCCCCGGCCCTGGGTCGAGGCCGACAACATCCCCTGGGACGAGCCCGAGTTCTCCCGGCGCATCCTCGCCGAGCACCTCTCCCAGGACCACGACCAGGCCAGCCGCCGCCTCGAGACCCTCGAGCGCCACGTGGACTGGATCCACAGTCACCTGCTCGCGGGTCGGGCGACCCGCATCCTCGACCTGGGCTGCGGACCGGGGCTCTACGCCGAGCGCCTGGCCATCCTCGGCCACCGGGTCCACGGGATCGACTTCGGCCCGGCGTCCATCGAGTACGCCAAAAACAAGGCCGAGACCCTGGACCTGGACTGCGACTACGTCCCGGGCGACCTGCGAACCACGGACTACGGCTCCGGCTACGGCCTGGCGATGCAGGTCTACGGCGAGCTGAACGTCTTCCGCCCGGCGGACCTGTCCCTGATCCTGGACAAGGCCGTCGCCGCCGTCGAGCCCGGCGGCTACGTCCTCTTCGAGCTGACCGACCCCGAGCTGCTCATCGAACTCGGCACGAAGGAAGACACCTGGTACAAGAGTACGGACGGGGTCTTCGCCGACGGACCACACCTGGTGCTGACCGAGCGCTTCTACGACGAAGCCGCTCGAGTGACCACCCTGCGCTACATCGTCATCGACGCCCGCACCGGTGAACCGAGCGTCTACGGTCAAAGCCTGGCCGTTATCCACCCGGCGCAGATCGGCGCCCTGCTGCTCGAGCGCGGCCTCGGGGAGTTCACCGTCTACGACGGCCTGGGCGGACCCGCCGTGCATCACGACGCCGAGCTGAACCACGAGCAGTACGCCGTCAGCGCGCGCAAACCCAGCGGGTAGGCGGCGGCGCGATTATTGCCCGCCGGGGACGCACGGGCGGAGGTGACTGGCGGGGCTGCAATAATCGTGACGCCGCCGGCGGGGACGCGATAACCGGAGAGTTGAATGGTCGAGGAGTTCCAGGTTCGGCTGCCGGTCTACGAGGGACCGATGGACCTCCTGCTGGAGCTGGTCCAGCGCCAGGAGGTCGAGCTGGCCCGCGTCGACGTGGCCCGGGTCTGCGGCGAGTTCCTCGAGTACGTCGAGCAGGCTGAGGAGTTGGAGCTCAACCTGGCCGGCGAGTTTCTCGTCCTGGCGGCGACCCTGGTCCAGCTGAAAACCCGCCTGCTCTTCCCCGCGGACGCGGAGGACGCCGAGGCCGAGACCCAGGCGGCGGAGCTGTTGCGCCACATCGCCGAGTATAAGCTCTACAAGGAGCTGGCCGACAATCTCGGTGCCATCGAGGCCGCCCAGCTCGAGCTCTTTCCCCGCGGGGTGACGCCGGAGTTCCGCAAGCCGCGGCCCGCGCTGGCCCGGGAGTTTGACATCGGCGACCTGGCCCGGGCCTTCGGCCGGTTGATGCCCCGGGAGATGGACGGCGGCTTCCTGGCCAAGGAGCGGGTTTCGATCGGCGAGCGGATGGCCGAGATCGAGGGGCTGCTGGGGGAGCGCCGACGGCTGAGCCTGGCCGAGCTGGTCGGCGACCGGCGCCGGCGCGACCTCGCCGTGGTAACCTTCCTGGCCCTGCTCGAGCTGGTCAAGCTCAAGCGTATCCGCCTGGCCCAGGCCGAGCCCTACCTCTCGCTGTGGATCACCGAGGCCGACGAGCGATGAACGTTGAAAACGACCAGGGACGCGCCCTGCCCGAGGAGCTGCTGGCGGCCCTCGAGGCGGTGCTGTTCGCCGCCGACGAGCCCCTGCCCGTCCGGCGCCTGGTGCGGGCCCTGGAGCGCTACCTGCGCCGGGACGTCGAGGCCGGCCTGCGCGAGCTCCAGCGGCGCTGCCACCACGATGAACGCGGCGTGGAGCTTCTCGAACTCGGCGGCGGCTGGCAACTGTTCAGCAAGCGCCCCTTCGTCCGGGCCATCGAACGCGCCCTGACCGGTCGCACCCGCAGCAAGGCCCGGCTCTCCAACGCCGCCCTGGAGACCCTGGCCATCGTGGCCTACCGTCAGCCGGTCACCCGGGGTGAGATCGAGTCCATCCGCGGCGTCGACTGCTCGGGCACCCTGGCCAGCTTGAGCGAGCACGGACTGATCGAGGTCGTCGGCCGGGCCGACAGCGCCGGGCGGCCCAACCTCTACGGTACCACCGAGGATTTCCTCAACTACTTCGGCCTGCGCCACCTGGGCGAGCTGCCGCCGCCGGAGCAGGAGCTGCTGGAGCTGGAGGGCGACGAGCGCGTCGTGCTGGCCATCGACGGCCCGGCGGGTTCGGGCAAATCGACGGTGGCCCGGCTGGCCGCCACCCGTCTGGACTTGGTCTACATCGACACCGGCGCCTTCTACCGGGCGCTGACCTGGGCGGCCCTGGAGCGCGGCATCGATCTCGACGATCCGGCGGCCCTGGTCGAACTGGCCCGCGAGGCCCGCCTCGAACTGGGTGTCGAGGACGGCGTGGCCCGGCTCAAGCTCGACGGCAAGGCCGTCGGCGCCGAGATCCGCACCCCCCGGGTCACCACGACGATCAAGCAGCTGGCCGACCTGCCGCCGATCCGCGATCTCGTCAACAGCCGCATCCGCCAACTGGCCGCCGGTCTCTCCCGGGGCGTGGTGGCCGAGGGCCGCGACATCGGCAGCCTGCTGTTCCCGGACACGCCGTACAAGATCTACCTGACGGCCTCGGTGGGCGAGCGCGCCCGTCGACGCCTCGAGGATCACAAGGCCCGCGGCGAGGCGGTCAGCCTGCCCGAACTTGAGCAACAGATTATCGACCGCGACCGCGCCGACACCACCCGGGATTACGGCGCTCTGCGCGAGCTGCCCGAGGCCGCCCGCATCGATACCACGGGGCTGAACATCCAGGAGGTCGTCGAGGCCGTCGTCGCCGTAGTCGAGGAGCGCCGCGCTGCGACGGAGCAAGCCGCAGACGAGGCCGACGCCGACGAACCCGCCCCGGACGACGCCAGCGCTTAATGCCACTGGGGGACAACCAAAGGAGCAACCGATGAAACGCCTGTTACTGTCGATCATCCTCATCCTGGCCCTGTTGGCCTTCGCCGGCTGCGAGGAGGAGAGCGAAGAAAACGAAGAAACCGTTGAGACCGAGGAAACGGCCGACAGCACCGGGGATGGTGAAGAAACCGCAGCCGCCGGGGAGGCGGAGTACGAGTTCGCCATCACCGAGGTCGAGCCGATGTACGCTCTGGTCCAGCAGCAGCAGGGGCCCTACGAGCAGTACCCGGAGATCCTCGAAGAGCTCATCCCCGTCATCGAAGAGGCCGGGATCGAACTGACCGGCGCGCCCTTCGGCATCTATTTCGACGATCCCGCCCAGACCAAGCCCGAGGAGCTGCGCTGGGTCGTCGGCTTTCCCGTCGCCGAGGAGGTCGCGGCCCCCGAGGGCCTCGAAGCCAAGGAGTACGACGGCGGCCAGGTCGCCCTGACCACCGTCTACGGCGAGCCGAACTGGGAAGAAACCACCGTCTACGAAGACCTTTACACCTTCATCGCCGAGCAGGGCCTGATCCCCGCCGGACCGATGGTCGAGGTCTACCGCTGGGAGACCGAGAAGCCGGAGGATTACGAGACCGACATCTTCGTCTTCGTTTCCAAGCCCTACCCGGTCGGCATCGAAGAAGAGCCGCCCGCCGAGGGTGACCAGTAACCGTCGCTGCCGAAGACCGCCGGCGGTTGTATCAAACGGGGTTACAAGGAGGGAAGATGCATAAGCTGCTGCTGCCGGCGGTCCTATTGCTGACCGTCGCGGCGGTTGCCGATGTGGCGCCGCTGGAGTATGCTTACGAATATGATTTCACGGTTACCGAAGTGGGATCGATTTACGCCCTGGTCAACTACCACAGCGGTCCCCACGAAGAGTTCGGTCCGCGGCTGGAAGAGGCCCTGGCGGCCCTCGAGGGCGGTGATATCGAGCTGATCGGCGCACCCTTCGGCGTCTACCTGGACGATCCGTCGACTGCGCCGGCCGACGAGCTGCACTGGCTGATCGGCCTGCCCGTCGTACCGGGAACCCCGGCACCGGCAGCCTTCGACGAGTCCCGGGAGCTCGAGGGCGGCACCATCGTCACCACCACCCTCTACGGTGAGCTGGACTTCGAGAACCTCGACGTCTACGACGAACTGTACCGCTATATCGCCGAGAACGGTTATGAGGTCGCCGGTCCCCTCGTCGAGATCTACGACTGGCATCCCGCCCGCGACCCGGAGGGCTGGGCGACGGACTTCTTTGTTTTCATCGAAACGCCGGAAGACTAGAACGCCGCGATCCCGCTGTTCCGGTACAGGGCCGTGGCATCATCCAAGCTAGTTGATAACTATTCCAATCACCAGTTCCGAAGGAGTCGCATCATTGATGAGCCACCGGTCTCGGACTCATGAGATGGAGGCTAGCCATGCGGGTGGAGTTCAAGCAGTGGCAACCCCGAACCGTGTTGGTCTATGATTCCAGCGGTGATTACGCAACTTTTCCCCACGCCCTGGGCGAGGTCCTGAGCCTGATCGCTGAAGCGGACATTCCGCCGGTGGGACCACCCCTGGGTTGCTACCCATTCAATGACACCGCCAAGCCCACCGAACAGCGCTTCAGGGTTATGCTGCCCGTAGCTGAACCGATCGAACCGCCCATACCCCTTTACAAGGAGCGGTTGCCCGGGGGGGCTGGTGGCCAGTCTGTCGTGCGGGCCCGGCGAAGGCCCCCTCGAGGGCGATTACGAGCTGCTTTGCGAACTGATCAGGGGCAGCGGACGCCGCGTTGTCGGCCCCGTGTACGAGATCTACCGCCCGACCCCCGACAACCCCGACGACCACTGCACCGAAATCTGCCTGTGCTGCGAAGACGTCGCCCCCCGAAAGTGAGGGTTCATGGACCGCCTGATGTTGATCATCATTGTGTTGCTGGCGGCGCTGCCGCTGGTCGGTTGCGAGGAAAACCCGCAGAATATCGCCCCTCCGTCCGACCAGCCGCCCCTGGTGGAACCGCCCCCCATCGTTTTGCTGGATCGGGAAGCCGAGTACGTCCTGGCCTGGACCGTCGAGGGCGTTCCGGCGCTGCGTGACGAGGCCCTGACGGCGGCCCGGGAGGTCCTGGCCAACTTCGAGTATCCGGTACCCGAGGGCGCCGACGCCGAGCCGGAGATCGGCCTGGAAACGACGGGCGGTGTACGCTTCGTCTATCCTGCCAATCCGGCCCGGGCGCCGGAGGAGGGCTACTCCTTCAATATCTGCTTCCCCATCGAAGAGGACTCTCCGGTGCCCGAGGGCTTCAAGGTCCGGGAGCTGCCCGGCGGCCGGGCGGCGCGCCTGGTGCAGAACGGCGCGGACGACCCCGACTATGCCGCGCTCTACGACTTCTGCGCCGCCAACGACCTGACCGCCGGCGAGCTGATCGTCATCCCCGCGACCGGGGAGGACGACGAAGAAACGACCGTCGAGCTGTTCCTGCACGTCGTTGAAGAGGCCGACGACGCCGCACAGACGGCCGATGAGGCCGCGGACGCCTCCGCCGCCGACACCGGCGGGGAGCAGTGAGCTCCCGTCGCGCAAGCCCGGCGCTCGTGCCGGCGGTCCTGCTGTTGATCGCGGGCTGCGGCGACGATCAGCCCGCGGACTTCGTCCCCCCGGCGGGCGAGACCGCCCCCCTGACCGCCGAGCCCGAGGTCACGGTGCGGATGCTCGAACCGGCGACGGTGCTGGTGCTGCCCAAGACCGGCTCCTACGATGTCTTCTGGTCGGCCGTCGAAGAGGCCCGGGGAGTGCTGCGGCGCAACGGCGTCGAGCTGGTCGGCTCGCCGCGCTGCGCCTATTACGATCTGCCCCGGCCCGCGGAGACGCCCCTCGACGAACGCCGCTTCGAGGTCTGGCTGCCGGTGACCGAGAACATGATCCCGCCGCCGGGTTTCCGTATCGACGAGGTTGAGGGCGGCGAGGCCGCCTACATGACCTACAAGGGGCCGATCCGGACCGGTGAACGACCCGACTACGGCGCCCTGTTCGAGCGCGTCCACCAGTTGGGACGCAACCCCGTCGGACCGGTGATCGAGGTCTACCACTGGGAGGCCGGCATCCCCCCCGAGGAATACATGACCGAGATCTTCCTCCGCCTGAGCGAGCCGGTGGAGGCGGCGGCGCAGGAGGAGGCTTCGGCGACGGCCCTGGAGGAGATCAGCGAAGAAAGCGAGGAGACGCCATGACCCGGGTGTTGTTTCTCTGCACGGGCAACTCGGCCCGCAGCCAGATGGCCCAGGCCCTGCTACGCGAGCTGGGCGCAGAGACCTACGAAGTCGACAGCGCCGGCACCCGACCCGCCGAGCGCGTCCATCCCCTGGCCGTCGCCGAGATGGCCGACCGGGGTATCGACATCACCGCCGCCCGACCCCGGCACCTCGACGACCTGCCCGACCTGGACTACGACCTGGTGATCACGGTTTGTGATCGCGCCCGGGAGGAGTGCCCCTATCTCCCCGGCGCCCGGATGCTGCACTGGGGCTTCCCCGATCCGGCGGCCGCCGAAGGCGACGAAGCCGAGCGCCGCCGGGTCTTCAAGCGGGTGGCCGCCGACATCGAGCGCCGCCTGCGCCACTTCCTCGACGAAGCGGGAAACTGAGCCGACACCGATGCGTATCGCCGTAACAGGACCCGACGGACTGCTGGGCAGCGAGTTGATGGACTGCCTGGAAAGCAGCGGCCACCAGGCCCTGCCCCTGGCCGAGGCCGACGTCGACGTCACCGACGCCACCGCCCTCAGGCGCAAACTGGTCGAGCTGAAACCGGAAACGGTCTATCACCTGGCCGCCTACACCCACGTCGATTCCGCCGAGGAGGACGTCGACCGCGTCTTCGCCGTCAACGCCTTCGGCACGTACAATCTCTGCCGGGCCGCCGTCGCCGTCGGCTGCCGGGTGATCTACCTCTCGACGGATTACGTCTTCGACGGACGCACCGAGCGCCCCTACCGGCCCGACGACGAGCCCCGACCGCTCAACGTCTACGGCATGAGCAAGCTGGCCGGTGAGTTCTTCACCCGGGCCTACGCCCCGAGCTGGCAGATCGTGCGCTCCAGCTCCCTCTACGGGCCCCGAGGCGAGGGTTTCCCGGTCAAGCTCTGTCGTCGCGCCGCCGGCGGCACCGAGCTGCGCGTCGTCCGCGACCAGTTCAGCTCGCCGACCTACGCCCCCGAACTGGCCCGGGCCCTGGTCGAACTCGGCCAGCACGCCGACGACGGCATCTACCACCTGACCAACACCGGAGTGGTCAGTTGGTACGACTTCGCCCGCCGCATCGTCGAGCTTCTCGGCCTGCCCAACAGCGTCGTCGGCGTCAGCTCCAGCGAGTTCGCGGCCGCGGCCCGTCGACCCGCCCGCTCCGAACTCGACACCTCGGCCTCCCGGGAGCTGGGCGTCGAGCTGCGGCCCTGGCAAACAGCCCTGGAAGACTACCTGCGCCTTCGCAGCGACCAACTGCGCGAGCTGGCCGCCGGTGGAGGCAAGCAGTGAAGCGACTGCCGGCCTACCAGCTACGGGTCAAGGAGCTGGTCGACGAACGCCTGCTCGAACTCTGCCGCACCGACGACCCCCGACGGGCCAAGCCCCATCGGGCGATGGAGCACACTCTGCGCGCCGGAGGCAAGCGCCTGCGACCCCTGCTGTTCTTCGCCGCCTGCGAGGTCTGCGGCGCCCGGGCCGAAACCTTCCTCGACGCCGCCTGCGCCGTCGAACTCGTCCACACCGCCAGCCTGGTCCTCGACGATCTACCGGCGATGGACGACGCCCGCTTGCGCCGTGGTCATCCAACACTGCATATCGTCTATGACGAGGCCACGGCGATCCTGGCCGCCGTGGCCGAGCTGATGGCCGCCTTCGAGCTCTTGGCCGACTGTCCCGGCCTCAAACGGGGCCGGCTCTCGCGCCGCCTCAGCGCCGAGCTGGCCCTGGCTGTGGGTCGTGACTGGATGATCGCCGGCCAGCAACTCGACCTGGACAGCGTCGGCCGACGGCTGGAGATGGAGGAGCTGGAGTTCATCCACGCCGCCAAAACCGGAGCCCTGTTCATCGCCGGCGCCCGGATGGGCTGCCTCTGCGCCGGGGCCTCCGATCTCGAAATCGACGCCCTGACCGCCTACGCCAAGAACCTCGGCCTGGCCTTCCAAATCGCCGACGACATCCTCGACGTCTCCGCCTCCGTCGACGAGCTGGGCAAGGACGTCGGCAAGGACGCCGACAAGCCGACCTTCGTCCACCTCTTCGGCCTCGAGACCAGCCGCCGGGTGGCCGCCGAGCTCATCGCCACCTCCCGGGGCGCCCTGGCCGCCTTCAAGCGCGACACCACCGTTCTCGACGAACTGGCCGCCTACGTACTGGAGCGACGGCGTTGAGAAAACCGTCGGGAACGCCGCCCCGCCACCGCCCGTATCCCAACTACGACCCCGTGGCGCCGGGAATTGACAAAGGCGGTCTTTCGCGCTATATTGCATTAATAGCTTAGACGAACAACGTCGCCGCCACGGGCGGCCGCGAGGAGGTCCTGTCATGCGTAAACACAGTCCCCTGGTCCTGCTGGTCGCCTTCGGCGCCGCCATGCTGGTCGGTTGCGACCTGTTCACCGTCCCCGACGGCGGCGGCGGCGACGAACCACCCCCCGAGTGGCAGGACCCCACAACTCCGGAAATCCTCATCGAGGACCTCGAGTACACCTACAACGAGGCCGACCACCTCAAGTATGTCGAGCTGCTCCACGAGGATTTCGTCTTCTACTTCGATGAGGAGGATGTGGGAGGAGATATCCCCTCCAGCTGGGGCTATCAGGACGAGATCGACGCCACCGAAAACCTGTTCGAGAAAGCCCAGGCCTTCAACATCACCCTCGATCTGATCATCCCCGGTGATTACACCGACCCCGAAGAGGGTGAGGACGAGATGTGGGTCTATGACGTGGCCTACGATCTGCGCGTCCGCATCGATGACACCACCTACCTGGCCCAGGCCACCGCCAACTACAACTGTGTCGTCGACGGTACCGTCGACTCCGGCGCCGACCGCTGGCGCTTCCTCCAGTGGTACGACATCGTCCCCAATACCTGAAAAACTGGAGCGGGACCCCGTGCGGGGTCCCGTTTTCTGTGAGGCGCTTCCCGTACCGGCTCGGGGAGGGATGCGCTCCCCGCTTTCTCCAGCCTTTCCAAGGCCCGCCCTGAAGCTCGGCACAGCCTGGGCGACAGGCCCCCGGGGGATGATACAACTCTTCCCGCCTCTCCCCGATACCGGCATTGCGTTGCCGCTCGTAAGGCCAGCCGGACCAGGCGCGCCGGTTGCCGCGGCGGCCCGACCAGGGCCGCCGCGAATGCAAGCGGCGTGACGGGGCCGGCGGAAGGGCGGCGTCCGCACCCGGAAACCGATTTGCTAAACGAAGCCCCCCGCCGGGGGGCTTCGTTAAAGTGGAACTGCGCCACCTCAGACGGCGCTGGGCAGGCGCGAGGGGGTGAAAACGGGTTCACCGTCGACGTAGTCGATCTCGACCAGGTCACCCTCCTTGACGTTGCCGTGGAGCATCTCGTCGGCCAGGGGATCCTCGATCAGGCGCTGGATGGCCCGCTGGATCGGCCGGGCGCCGTACTTGGGATCGTAGCCGTCGGCGATGATCTGCTCGACCATGGCCGGGTTGAAGTCCAGGGCGATGGCCTGCTCGGCCAAGCGCAGCTTGATACGCTTGAGCTGCAACTGGACGATCTCGCGCAGGTCGTCCCTGGAGAGGGAGTGGAAGACCACGGTCTCGTCGAGGCGGTTGAGGAACTCGGGGTTGAACAACCGCTTGACCTCTTCCATGACCTTGGAACGCATGGCGAAGAAATCGCTCTCGGCGTTCTCGCCGCCGAAGCCGATGCGGTTGATGTCCTTGATGTCCTTGGTGCCCAGGTTGGAGGTCAGGATGACCACGGTGTTGCGGAAGTTGACGGTGCGGCCGAAGGAGTCGGTCAGCCGACCTTCGTCGAGGACCTGGAGCAACAGGCTGAAGACGTCGGGATGGGCCTTCTCGATCTCGTCGAGAAGCACCACGGAGTAGGGCTTGCGACGGACGCGCTCGGTGAGCTGGCCGCCCTCGTCGTAGCCAACGTAGCCCGGCGGAGCGCCGATCAGCCGGCTGACGGCGAATTTTTCCATATACTCGCTCATGTCGGCGCGCACGATGGCGTTCTCGTCGTCGAAGAGGAACTCGGCCAGCGCCTTGGCCAGCTCGGTCTTGCCGACCCCGGTGGGTCCGAGGAACAGGAAGCTGCCGATGGGTTTGGCGGCGTCGCGGACACCGGCGCGGGAGCGCCGGATGGCCCGGGTGACGGCGTTGATCGCCTCGTCCTGGGCCACGACGCGCTTGTGCAGCTCCTCCTCCATCCGCAGCAGCTTGGCCTGCTCGCTCTCGGCCATCCGGTTGAGCCTGATGCCCGTCCAGCGGCTGACGGTCTCCATCACCGCGTCGACGTCCACCACACCGCGCTTCTCCTCGAGGGAGTTCTCCCAGCGACGCCGGGTCAGGGCCAGGTTGCGGTCGATGCGGTCCAGCTCCTGGGCCCGCTGGCGCAGGGCCTCGGAGTAGCCCTCGCCGGGCTCGGGGCTGGTGTCGAGGAGCTCGGCACGTTCCTCTTCCAGCTCGCGCAGCTCGGGTGGCGGGGTCAAACAGGCCAGGTGGACCTTGCTGGCGGCCTCGTCGATGACGTCGATGGCCTTGTCGGGCAGTTGACGGTCGGAGATGTAGCGGTCGGAGAGCCGCACCGCGGTTTCGACGGCCTCGTCGGTGATATCGACGTTGTGGAACTCCTCGTAGCGGTCGCGCAGGCCCTGGAGGATCTTGATGGTCTCGTTGATGGTCGGCGGATCGACGAGGATACTCTGGAAGCGCCGTTCCAGGGCGCCGTTCTTCTCGATGTACTTGCGGTACTCGTCGAGGGTCGTCGAGCCGATGCACTGGACTTCGCCCCGCGCCAGGGCGGGTTTGAGCATGTTGCTGGCGTCGAGGGCGCCTTCGGCCCCGCCGGCGCCTACGAGGGTGTGCAGCTCGTCGATGAACAGGATGACGTCCTTGGAGTCGCGCAGCTCGCGGATGATCGCCTGCAAACGCTCCTCGAACTGACCCCGGTACTTGGTTCCGGCGACGACGGCCCCCAGATCCAACTGGATCAGCCGTTTGTCGGAGAGGGTCAGCGGGATCTGTCCGTCGGCGATCCGCTGGGCCAGACCCTCGACGATGGCCGTCTTGCCGACGCCGGGAGGGCCGATAAGAACGGGGTTGTTCTTCTTGCGTCGGGAGAGGATCTGCACCACGCGCTCGGTCTCGTTCTCGCGGCCGATGACGGGATCGATCTTGCCCTTGCGGGCCTGGACGGTCAGGTCGTTGCCGAACTCGGCCAGCATCGACTCCTCGCCCTTCTTGGACTTGGTCTGGGTCCGGCTGCGGCGCTGGGAAGGGCCTTCGGAACGCCGGCTCTCCTCGAGCATGTTGACCAGCTCGCTTTTGACCAGCTCGGGCTCGTAGCCCAGATGGCTGAGCACGTTTGAGGCCACCCCCTCCTTGACCTGCATCAGGCCCAGCAGGAGATGCTCGGTGCCGATGTAGTTGTAGCCCAGCTCCCCGGCGACGAGGACCGCCTGCTCGAGGACCTGCTTGGCGTGCTGGGTGAAGGGGATTTTCTCGTCGGCGGTGACTTCGTGCTCGTCCTCACTCTTGAGACGCTCCAGCTCGGCGCGGATGGCCGCCGAGCGCAGTCCCAGCTTGTTCAGAACGTAGGCGGCCACCCCGTCGGATTCCTCGACCAGCGACAGCAGCAGATGTTCGGTGCCCAGGTGCTCCTGGCCCATCTGCTTGGCGACGTCGCGGGCGAAGAGGATCACCTTGCGCGCCCGGGGTGTAAACTTGTCCAACATAAAGCGTTACCTCGCGGGTTGCCCTCCGCTGCCTGGGTTGTCTTCTCGGCGATGCGACAGGGTGGGTGGATGGGTAGGCCCGGCTCCGTCAGGCGGCGCTTACGGCCGCGGCTTCCGCACCGGGTCGTGATCAGGTCAACCCCCGCCGGTTGAGCCCCACCTCTCGGCTTAGCGCCTCTCGGCGACGGCCTCCCGGAACCGCCGTCGGTGAAGCGTGGTTGAATTCACTTACGCAGCCTGGTCGGAGAAGGTTTCTTCGCCGGTATCATAAAATGCATTTCTCAATCGATATAATCCATAATACTGACAATATCTATCATTATTAACAGCTACTAATTGTCTTGATAGTATCACAACAGCATCTAAAGTGCCTTCTAAATAATCGACGAGTCAGTCCGTCGACCTGTTAGCGTGCACCGACGCTATGCTTAGTATAGCACGGAAGATGTGTTCTGCCCAGGGCCTAGGGGGCGATAGCCGCCAGCAGCTCCGCCCGCCAGACCGCCGGCTCCATACCCGTGCGCTGGGCCTCGGCGGCGGCCAGGGACGGTTGCAGAGCCCACAGCGCCGTGTTGAGCGCCTTCCAGCTCGGGCGCTCCAGCAGCCCCAGACTCCGTCCCAGGCGCAGCCAGGCGCAGGTGGTGGCGGCCTCGGTCTCCTCCAACCGCCGGGCGCGGCCCGGTAAACCGAGGGAGCGACCGATCCGGTCCTCCAGCCACAGGGCGCCGCGTCGGCCCAGCTCCTCCCGGGCGGTCAGCTCGGCGGCCTCGAGCTCGACGGCCAGGGCCTCGGCCCGCTCGGCGAGCTCGCCCGGGGCATAGCCCAGCGCGCAAAGGTTGTTGACGACGAAAACGGCGCCGCCCGGAGCGCCCGCCGGCAACAGCCAGAAGCCCCGCTCGGCCGCCCCCTGGACCAAACGGTCCAGTTGTCGGAGCGCCGTCACCGCGGGAAGGTGCAGGAAAATCTCGAGGGACTCGCCGCCGCCGCAACGCCGCGGCGAACTGGTCAACAGGCCGTAATCCTCGTCGACGGCGCAACCGCCCAGCAGCTCCAACCGCCGCTCCAGGTCCTTCAACAAAGCGTCCCCGCCGTCGAGGCGCCGGACAATCCGGGCGAAAACGACGTGGTCGTAACCGCCGAGCAGCAGCAGCGTTCGTTCATCGGCAGCCGAGTGGAGCTCGACGTCGGGTTCCAGCAGCGGCGGCCAGTAGTAGCGTTCGGACCGACGAGCGGCCGCCTGATGGTCCGGACCGCAGTCGATCCGTCGGCCGTCGTCGAGCAACTCCAGCAGGGGCTGCAGACGGGCCAACAGCTCGGCGCGTTCCGGCCCGCGAGGCTTGAAGCCCGTCCCAGCCAGATTACGGATCAGGGTCCGACGGGCGAAAAAGCGCACCGGAGACCGGGCCGTCTCGACCCAGCGCGGCGGACGCTCCCCCAGGCCATAGCTGGCGGACGAACTCGCCACGGCTAAAACCCCGGGCGTTCGAGAAAATGGAAGAAACGCTCCAGCACCTCGGCGAAGGCCGGATAGCATTCCCCGCAGCCCAGGCGCTCCGAGTGGACGAAATCGCTCCAGCGACGCCCGCAACCCGGACAAACCGGTCCCTCACCCTCGCCGCCGCCGCCGAGGATCGTCAGACCGGGACGGGGATGGACGAGGAGGCTGTCGTCGGGCGTCGCCCGCCACCACAACCCGCCGCGGCGCTCCCCGGCGACGCCGCGCTCCAGACAAACCGCGCAGAGGTGCACCTCGCCGCCGGAATAGCTCCGACGAACGACGGCCTCGCGCTTGCCGCAACTGTCACAGAGAGCGTGCAATGGTGCCAACCTGACAGTATCATGGATTACTGCATCGCAGACGCGTGACTCCGCTCCTGACCCGAGCGAAGCACCGCGCCGCAAGACCGCGCAAACGCACCCCCCGCCCAGACCGAGCGCCGCAGCGCTCGGCCGCCGGAACTGGCACGGTTTTTGCGCCGTCGGCGACCCGCGGCGGATCCCACGGTTACATCG
>WJLX01000139.1 GCA_014728225.1 Candidatus Coatesbacteria bacterium
CGAGGCCCAGCGCGTCAGCCTGAGCGTCTACGACCTGGCCGGGCGCCGGGTGGACGTGTTGTCCGAGGGCGAGCTGCCCGCCGGACGGCACGCCGTAAGCTGGAACTGCTCCGCTGCATCAGCCGGGGTCTATCTGCTGCGCCTGGAGACGCAAGGCGCGGCGCTCAGCCGCCGGGTGGTCGTCGGGCGGGTCGTCGGCCGGTAGCGAGTTGTTGATATAGCATCACCCGGGCGGGATTAACATCCCGCCCTTACCATCTTGCCGGCCGGGGGCCGGCGGACTGTAGGCTGGAGAGCCCGTGCTCCATCGCCGATTACCACTCGCACCCTGCAGTACATCCCAGCGGCCCACACTCCATCCATCACCCCCTAAGATGCCGACAGTATCAATCTACCCCTTGGCGCAGCATCGACGCCTGTGGTAACGTGGTATAATCAACGTGTATCGTTTCCAACACAACTGTGGGGCAGGTGGAGATGGACAGCGCGATCGACAAGGAACGGGTCAAGGGACGCAAGGTGATGCTGGGCGTAACGGGCGGCATCGCGGCTTACAAGGCCTGCGAGCTGGCCCGGGGGCTGATCAAGGAGGGGGTCGAGGTTGACACGGTGCTGACGACCAACGCCACCCGCTTCATCTCACCCCTGTCCTTCAGCTCGCTGACCGGCCGGCCGGCGCTGACCGAGATGTTCGATGAAACCGGCGCCCTGCCCAATTACCGTCATCTGGACCTGGCCCGCGAGGCCGAGCTGGCCGTGGTGGCACCGACGACGGCCAACTTCCTCGGCAAGCTGGCCAACGGCGTGGCCGACGATCTGCTATCGACGACGATGCTGGCGGTCAAGTGCCCGGTGCTGATCTGCCCGGCGATGAACGCCCGCATGTGGACCAATCCCGTTGTCGAGCGCAACGTCCGCGAACTCAAGGGTTTCGGTTACCACTTCATCGATCCCGTCGAGGGCGAGCTGGCCTGCGGCGAGACCGGGGCCGGCCGTTTGGCTCCGGTGCCGTCCATCGTCCTGCGCGCCCTGGAGCTGCTCAGCCAGTCCCAGGACCTCGAGGGCTTCAACGTCCTGGTCACCGCCGGAGCGACCCGGGAGGCCCTCGACCCGGTACGCTTCATCTCCAACCCGGCCACAGGCAAGATGGGCTTCGCCCTGGCCGAGGCCGCCCGCCTGCGCGGGGCCAAAGTCGCCCTGATCAGCGGACCGACCTCCCTGGTGCCGCCGACGGGGGTCCGCTTCCACCGCGTGACAACGGCCGTCGAGATGCTGGAGATCGTCGAGCGCAGCTACGGCGACTGCCACATCTTCATCTCCGCCGCCGCCGTCAGCGACTTCACCCCGGTCAAGGTCTCCCGGGACAAGATCAAGAAGGGTGAGGGCGGGATGCAGGTCGAGTTCAAGAGCAACCCGGACATCCTGCATATGCTCAGCGAGCGTAAGGGCCGGCGGATCCACGTCGGCTTCGCCCTCGAGACCCGGGACCTGGAGACCAACGCCGAGGACAAGCTGCGCGAGAAGAACCTTGACCTGATCGTGGCCAACGACCCCAACATCGAGGGCGCCGGCTTCGCCGTCGACACCAACGTGGTGACGATGATCGACAAATCCGGCACCGTCGAACGCTACCCCAAGCTGGCCAAACGCACTCTGGCCTACCTGATCATCGACCGCGTCGTCGACATCATCCAGGAGCGCATCCAGCAGGCCAAAGCACCCTTCAAGCCCCACAAGCTGCTCGAGGGCGCCGAGGGCGGTGACGGCGAGTGAGTCGGCGCCGAGAACTGGCCGAGCAGTTGCGCATCTGGGCCCGCCTCGGCGTGACCTACCTGCCCCGGGGCTCCGGCGGCGAAACCGAGGGAAACGCTACGGAAGCCGCTGTCCGCATTGATTCCTCAATGCCCGACGAACCCGTTCCGAGCCCGGCGCCGAAACCCGCCGAACCGGCGGCCGGTTTCTTCACCCCGGCCCCCGAAGAGGAACCCCCGCCCTGGGACAGCCTGGAAGACTACCGCCGCGACGCCCTGGCCTGCACCAGGTGTTCCCTGGCCGAGTCCCGCAACAGCGTCGTCTTCGGCGACGGCGACCCCCACGCGGCGCTGATGTTCGTCGGCGAGGCCCCCGGCGCCGAGGAGGACAAGCAGGGACTGCCCTTCGTCGGCCGCGCCGGCAAGCTGCTGGACAAGATGATCATCGCCATGGGACTCAAGCGGGAAACCGTCTACATCGGCAACGTGCTCAAGTGCCGTCCGCCCAACAACCGCGACCCCCTGCCCCACGAGGCCGCCGCCTGCCGTCCCTACCTCGAAACCCAGATCCGCCTGATCAAGCCCCGGATCATCTGCTGCCTGGGTCGGCACGCCGCCACCCGCCTGCTCGACACCAAACAATCGCTCAAACGCCTGCGCGGGCGCTTCCACCCCTACAACGAACACACTCGGGTCGCGGTGACCTACCACCCGGCCTACTGCCTGCGCAACCCCGCCGCCAAGCGCGACGTCTGGGAGGACCTGCAACTGGTGATGGCCGAGCTGGGCCTGGAAATACCCGACGGGTAAGCCGGGGCGACCTTCGACAACAGGCCCCGGGCCCGCGAACGTTTTCTACCCCGCGGGCTCGGAGCCGGCACGGTTTTTGCGGAGGCGCACCGTTGCCGCCGTTTCAACGGTCGCCGAGATGCAAAAACCGTGCCGGCTCCGAGCGCGCGGGCCGGGATAACCGCCGGGAGCCTTGTCAAAGGTCGCCCCGGCAGCACAACAGGTTGGGTGGTGGATGAAGCAGCCGCGCGACAGCTTCAGCATCGGTGATGTCGAACTCGGCGGACGCCTGGTCTTCATCGCCGGACCCTGCGTCATCGAGGGCCGCGACTTCCTCCTCGACCTGGCCGAGGCGCTGGCCGAACTGGCCCGGGAACGCGGTGTCGGCCTGATCTTCAAGGCCAGCTACGACAAGGCCAACCGGACCTCGATCGACAGCTTCCGCGGGCCGGGGCTCGAGGAGGGGCTGAAGCTGCTGGCCGACGTCGCCGATGCCGCGGGGCTGCCCGTGCTGACCGACGTCCACTCCCCCGCCGAGGCCCGAGCCGCCGCGCAGGTCGTTGACGCCCTCCAGGTGCCGGCCTTCCTCTGTCGTCAGACCGACCTGATCAGCGCCGCCGGCGCCGCCGGTAAACCGGTCAACGTCAAGCGCGGTCAGTTCCTGGCCCCCGACGACACCGACCACGTGGTGGCCAAACTGCTGGCCGCGGGCTGCGACGAGATCATCCTCACCGAGCGGGGTTACACCTTCGGTTACCACGACCTCGTCGTCGATCTGCGCTCCCTGGTGCGGATGCGCCGCAGCGGGGCCCTGGTCTGTTACGACGCCACCCATTCCCTGCAGCAACCCGGCGGTGCGGCGGGGCGCTCCGGCGGGCTGCGCCGGCTGGCCCCGCCTCTGGCCCGGGGCGCCGTGGCCTGCGGGGTGGACGCCGTGTTCTGCGAGGTCCATCCCGCCCCCGCCCACGCCCGAAGCGACGCCGCCACCCAGTTGCCGCTGGAGCGCTTCGGCGCCCTGATCGACCAGCTCCGGGTCCTCGACGACCTGCGCCGGGAGCTGGGCGAACTCGAGTTGGATTGACCCTTCGAGCGGGAGGTTACTTGAGCAACGTCGAGTATCCGGGACGCTCCCTGGTCGATGACCTCGTCGGACGGGCGGCAGCGGTTGAGCTGCTGCTGACCGATGTCGACGGGGTGATGACCCGGGGTGAGATCTACGCCGACGCCGCCGGTGTGCCGCTGAAGCTCTTCAACGTCAAGGACGGGATGGGCCTGTTCCTCCTCGGCCGCGCCGGGATCGCCCGCGGGGTGATCACCGGCAAGACCTCGGAGGCCGTTCGTCGGCGCTGCGCCGAGCTCCAGCTCGAGTTCTGCCGTCAAGGAGTCATCGACAAGGGCGCCCTGCTCGAGGACCTTTTGGGGGAGTGCGGCTGCCGGGCCGCGGAATACGCCTACATCGGCGACGACCTCAACGACCTGCCCCTGCTCGAGCGGGCCGGTCTGGCCTGCTGCCCCGCCGACGCCGCCGTCGACGTCCGCCGACGGGTCCACTACGTCTGCGCCGCCCCGGGGGGCGGCGGTGTGGTGCGCGAGGTCTGCGAGCTCGTCCTGCGGGCGAAGGGCCTGTGGGCGGGCTTCGTCGAGGCCTGGCGAACGGGGTTCACAACTCATTAAGACCAACACTTATGAGCTGGTTGTTATTCGTTGACGAGAGTGGTCACGACCATAAGAACACCCCTTTTGAGGTGCGTGGGGGTGTGGCAATTAAAGACGAAAGAATATGGCCCTTTATACGCCAGATAAAGGCCCTTGAAATAGCTTTATTTAGTCGTGAAATGAAAAGCTTTATTAAAGAGATCAAAGGGGAAGGAGATAACCCTCAGGGAAAGGAAATAATCGTCTATCACCAAACCTGTATCGACTTTGCACAAAAATTAATGCAGCTATTAATTGACAATAATGCAGTAATATTTGCTTCTATGATACCAAAAGGGGTACAAAAACCATATGGAGCGAGTGAAGAAAACTATCTACGGAAAGATATGGTCTTTCTATTTGAAAGATACTTTTATTTTCTTGAAAGAGAAAATGAATACGGTTTAATAGTAATGGATGAAACTGATAAAAAGGAAGATCTCAATTTTGTCAACAGATTACAAAAATATTTCACTTTAACAGCTAATGGACGCTATAGAACATCGCGGATAATACCTGTACCATTTTTCGTTTCTTCTGATATGTCTTATCCAGTTCAAGCTGCTGATGTTTGTATATATTGTATAAACTGGGGTTTCAGGCTACCCTTCTTTGACGATAAAATCGAGTATCGTAGTGAAATAGGTGAAGAGTTTGGTCCAAGTTTATCAAGACTACAGTATAAAGGTAAAATTGGTTTTGAAGATGAAACTAAGGATATATTCGGTATTGTTTATGTGCCTGATCCATACACCTCAAGATCATAAAAAAAGGGTGGCGGTAAAGCCCTCCGGAAAGCTACACGGGGTAGCAATCCTTTGGCCGAACCGCCACACGAAGGTTAGTCTTTTTTTCAGGATTTGTCAAGCTATGGGTATGGATAATGACGGTTAAAGAAGCTAGCTTACGATAAGGTTCCCACCATGACCCTTTCGAACGAACAACTCCTAGCCGCTGGGCGCGAGGTGCTGGAGATCGAAGCCGCCGCCCTGGAAGCCCTGGCCGACCGCCTCGACGACTCCTTCGCCGAGGCGGTCCGCCTGCTACGCGACTGCGCCGGACGGGCGGTGGTCACCGGCATCGGCAAGAGCGGTCACGTGGCGGGCAAGATCGCCGCTACCCTCTCCTCGACGGGCACGCCGGCCTTCTTCATGCACCCCGGTGAGGCGGTCCACGGCGATCTGGGCATGGTGGCCCCCGGCGATGTGGTGCTGGCGATCTCCAACTCCGGCCGCACCGAGGAGCTGCTGGCCCTGCTGCCCCGGCTAGCCGACCTGGAGGCCCCCGTCGTGGCCCTGGTCGGCGACGCCGCCTCCCCGCTGGCCGCGGCGGCGACGGTGGTCCTCGAGGCCGCCGTCGAGCGCGAAGCCTGCCCGCTCAACCTGGCCCCGACGACCTCGACGACGGCGGCCCTGGCCCTGGGCGACGCCCTGGCCGTGGCCCTGATGGAGCTCAAGCAGTTCAAGGCCGACGACTTCGCCCGCTTCCATCCAGGCGGCCGGCTGGGTCAGCGGCTGCGCTCCCTGAGCGTCGCCGAGCTGCTGATCAGCGGCGACGAATTCCCCGTCGTCGGCGTCGACGCCTCCTTCGACGCCGTCGTCGCCGAACTGGCGACCAAGCGTCAGGGGATCGTCGTCGTCACCGCCGCGGACGGCGCCCTCGCCGGCGTCGTCTCCAACGGAGACGTCCTGCGGATGCTGGCGGACGGCCGGACGGCGGGCCTGATCGCCCGCCGGATGCTCAACCCGGAGCCCAAGACCATCGCCCCCACGGCCAGCGCCGAGGACGCCGTGGCGCTGATGGAAACCCACAACATCACCGCCCTCGTCGTCGTCGACGACGGCCGGCCCCTGGGGTTGATCCACCTCCACGACGCCCTCGGGCGGCGGCAGTTCTGGACCCGCAAGGCCTGAGCCGCTGGGCCGCAACGCTTCGACGGGGGCCCCGGTCGAGCCGGAGCCCCCGCGTGGTATCAGCGGCGCTGGCCGGATAATCCAACGGTAGATGAAGCTATGGACGGACCGGAAAAGCAGTCGGCGGACTTGCGTACCCGGACGGCGGATCGACCGGTACTGGTCGGCCTCTCCGGCGGGGTGGATTCGGCGGTCGCCGCCGGTCTGCTCCACCGGGCCGGAGCCCGCGTCGGCGGTCTGTTCGTCCGCACCTGTGCGCAGCGCGAGGCGGAAGCGGCCGCTCTGGACGCCGCCCACCGCACGGCGACGGAGTTGGGGATCGAGTTCACGGTCCACGACGCGGCGGCACAATTCCAGCGAACGGTGCTGCGGGAGGCCCTGCGCATCGCGACCGCCGGCGGAACGCCCAGCGTCTGCCCCTACTGCAACGCCCGGCTCAAACTGGCCGTCTTGGCCCGGGAGGCCGAACGCCGGGGAACCCGGTTGATCGCCACGGGCCACTACGCCCGCGTCACCGTCGTCAACGACGTACCCCGACTCAGGCGCGCAGCGGCGCGGGAACGGGACCAGTCCTACTTCCTCCACCAACTCGCCCCGGAGCTGCTGGAGCGGCTGGTCCTGCCCCTGGGCGGGTTGGACAAAAGCCGGGTCCGCGCGCTGGCCCGCCGTTGGGGGCTGATCGCCGCCCGGCGCCCCGACAGCATGGACCTCTGCCCCGCCCTGGCCGATTCCCTCGCCACCGAGCTGATCCGCCGCGCCCCGCAACAGGCCCTGCCCGGACCGCTGCTCGACCACCACGGCCGCGAGCTTGGCACACACCAGGGGCTGTTCCGCTACACCATCGGCCAGCGCCGGGGCCTGGGCCTGGGCGGCGGGACGGCGGAACCGCTCTACGTGGTCGCCAAGGACCCCGGTCGTCGGGCCCTGTTCGTCGGCCCCGAGGAGCTGCTCTGGAGCCGGGAGATCGATGTCGAGCTCCAGGGGCCGCTCCACCAACCCCCGCCCGCCGGGCTCACCTGCCGACCGCGCCGCAACCACCCCGGCGCCCCCGTCGAGGTGCTGGAACGCGACGACGGGACGCTGCGCTTGCGCTTCCTCGCCCCCCAACGGGCGCTGACCCCGGGCCAGATCGCCGTGCTCTACGCCGACGAGCTCGTCGTCGGCGGCGGGGTGATCCGCCTGCCCCGACCCTAGCGGTAAAGAGCCTTGACCGCCCCCCAGCTACCCCCGGTCACCCCGATCGGATTGTCGTCCCACCGGCAGCGCAGCATCAAGTCGCCGTAGGCGTCGGTTTGACCCCAGTCGCCCCCGACGGGCCGGTGCCAGGAGTGTCCGCTGGCCGCAACGTCGCGACCCAGATAAAAGGCGTTCTCGCCGTCGTACCAGGCGACGTAGAAATACTGCGTCGGCACCTCGACGGCGACGTCGACCCACTGCCAGTAACCTTCACCGGCTGCTTCGCAGGCCCGGCTGTCGAGCAGTTGACCCGGCGCGCCGCCCGACGACGAATAGACCCGCAGCTCACCGTCGAACCCGCGCTCCCGCCAGACCGCCCAGGTGAACAGGCCCACCTGAGTCAGCGAGCCCTCCTCACTCGGTTTCTCGAACTCGACGGCCCAGCAACCCGTCTCGGAGACCGCACCGTAAAACTCGCCGTCGTCCCAGTAGAGCTCCGTTTCCTCAGCCGACATCACGACGGACAGCAGCAGCACGAAGCACAATACCAATCGCTGTCGCATGATCCTCCTTCGCAAACTGTAGTTTTCCGTCCAGCAAGCACCCCCCAACGAGCCCTTCCCCGTCGAACCGACCGGCCTTTGAAAAACAGCCTTCCGCCGCCGCGGCGCGAACGTTGATCGGCATGCCGGAACCGGCACGGTTTTTGCGGAGGCGGAGCGTTGCCGTCGGCCCAACGGTCGCCGAGATGCAAAAACCGTGCCGGTTCCGGCGCTGCCTGGTTTGCCGGCGCACGCCGAGCAAAACCGGCTGTTTTTCAAAGGCGATCACGCTTCCGACTGACAGCGATCCCGGAGCGTTACCTCAGCCCACGCTCGGCCAAAGGACTGGATAGCGCAAGGGAACGGCGCCGGGCCGTTCCCTTGTCGTCGCGGTTGGCTCGCTCGTTAGATGTGCAGGGCGCGTCCCAGGGCGTCCAGAGAGGCTTCGCGGACCATCTCCGGCAGGGTGGGGTGAGCGTGAATCGTCTCGGCGACCTGGTCCAGGGTCAAGCGGTTGGCGCAGGCCAGAGCCAGCTCGGCGATCAGCTCGCTGGCCCGGGGTCCGCAGACCCCGCCGCCGATGACCCGGTTGTCGGCGGCGTCGGCGATGACCTTGACCAACCCCGCGGTGTGGCCCGCGGTCAGGGCCTTGCCCGAGGCCCGGTAGGGGAAGCAGCCGACGAGAACCTCGATACCGGCCGTGGCGGCCTCGTCCTCGCTAAAGCCCACCGCCGACAGCTCGGGGATGGTGAAGACGCAGCGCGGGACACAATCGTAATGCACCTCGCCGTCCTCGGTGATCATGTGCTCGACGGCGACCTCGGCCTCATAGCTGGCCACGTGGGCCAGCATGTGGCCGCCGATGCAATCCCCGGCGGCGTAGGTGCGTTCCAGCGTAGTACGCAGCCTGGCGTCGACGACGAGCCCGCCCTGCTGAACCTCCAGACCGAGGGATCCGGTGTCGATACCGCTGAGGGAGGGCTTGCGTCCCGTGGCCACCAGCACGCGGTCGCACTCCTTACGCAGGTCCCGCTCGTCACCGTTGCGGCTCATCGTCACCTCGTAGCCGCCGTCATCGAGCTCCTCGACGCCCAGCACCCGGGTATCGGTATGGACGGTTATCCCGGCGCGCTTGAGCTGCTTGGACAACACCTCGGTCAACTCGGCGTCCTCCATCGGCAGGGCCCGCTCGAGCATCTCGACGACGGTCACCTCGCTACCCAGAGCGCTGTAGATGCAGGCGAATTCCAGCCCGATGACCCCGGCGCCGATGACGATCAGGCGCTCGGGAACCTCGGGCAAGGCCACGGCATCGGCGCTGGTCCAGGCCAGCTCGATGCCCGGCACCGGGGGCTTCGCCGGTTGGGAACCCGTCGAGAGCAGGACATAGTCGGCCTCGATGACACCTTCATCGTCGCCGTTCTCCCAGCGTAGCACGCCGGGCTCGCTCAGCTTGCCGCGGGCCTCGACAACCTCGACGCCCGCCTTCTCGAGCAGGCCGCGCACGCCGGTCACTAGGCGCTTGACCGTCGAATCCCGACGCTTACGCAGCTCGTCCAGCTCGAAGCGCAGGTTGTCGAGGGCCAGGCCGGAACGCTTGAAGGAACGATCGCTCAACTCGCGGTACAGGGTGGCGGCGTCGACGAGGGTCTTGGTCGGGATGCAGCCGACGTGCAGGCAGGTGCCGCCCAGCCAGCGCTCTTCGACGAGGGTCACGCGGGCGCCGAGCTGGGCCGCCCGCAAGGCGCCGACGTAGCCGGCCGGTCCGCCGCCGAGGATGGCGATGTGGGCCAAGGAGGTTCCTTTCGCTGTCGGGGTTGATTAGCGGTAGCGGGGGGTATTCGCTGATCGTCAGCTGCGGGTAAAGTAGCACATCAAGCTATCTCTGTCAACGTGAAGACCTTAGCCTGAAGGTCCTTAGCGGATCCACCCGTTCGGGATGAGCGGTCCGCAGACCCGCGACAGATTCCGGGAAAGCCGGTCGGTTGTGGAGGCTTGCGGGCCGGAACCGGCACGGTTTTTGCATCTCGGCGACCGTTGAAACGGCGGCAACGGTCCGCCTCCGCAAAAACCGTGCC
>WJLX01000140.1 GCA_014728225.1 Candidatus Coatesbacteria bacterium
ACGAAGTGACCGGTTGGATCATCGTGCAGCCGGTGGCGTTGACACTCGTTCAACAAGGGGCCCGGCCGGTCCCGGTCGGAGTCGAAACTGGCGGCCCGCTGGGCCAGGCCGATGTAGACGGTGCCGACGGGTTTATCCGTGGTTCCCCCACCGGGACCGGCGATGCCGGTGGTCGAGAGGGCCAGGTCGGCGTCGAGGCGTTCGAGGGCGCCGCGGGCCATGGCGGCGGCGGTCTGGTGGCTGACGGCGCCGTGCTCGGCCAGGACGTCGCCCGGCACGTCGAGGAGTTTTTGTTTGACGTCGTTCGAGTAGGCGATCACCCCGCCGACGTAATAGTCGGAGCTGCCCGGCGGGTCGGTCAGCCACTTGCCCAGCTTGCCGGCGGTGCAGCTCTCGGCGGTGGCCAGGGTGAGGGATCGGCCGCGCAGCAGCCCGCCGACGGTCTCGGTCAGGGTGCCGCGACCGCGGTTGTAGATACAGGAGCCGACGACGCGCTCCAGCTCGCGCTCCAGAGTGCTGAAGCGCCGGGCGGCGGCCGCGTCGTCGGTGGCGAGGAAGGCAGTCAGCCGCAAGTCTACTATACCATGGCCGGGCAGGTAGGCCAGAGCGAAGCCGGCCTCGTCGAGGCGGGTGGTCAGACCGGAGCGCTCCAGGCGCTCGGCCAGAACGCTTTCGGAAACGCCGACGGTGCGCAGGGTGGTCTTGCGTCCGACGACGTCGGCGCCGACGAGTTGGCTCAGGGCGTCACGGACGCCGACGCGCCAGAGCTCGACGACCTCCCGGGGTACGCCGGGTAGCAGGACGAGGGTGCCGTTTTCGTCGGTGTAGAGCTGGGCCGGGGCGGTACCGGCGGGGTTGTAGATCAGTCGGCCGCCGACCAGGCGCAGGAACTGGTTCTCGTTGAGGGCGGGCATGCGAATGCCCCGCCGCGCGAAGACCTCGCGCACCCGGCGGGCCTGCTCGGGGTCGACGGTCAATTCGGCTTCCAAAAAGCGGGCCGCCGTCGGCAGGGTGATGTCGTCGGCCGTCGGCCCCAGGCCGCCCGTGGTAATCACCAGCTCGGCCTCGGATCGCGCCCTTGCCAAAGCCCGGACGATGGCGGCGGCCTCGTCGGGTACACTGAAGCGGGCGACGACGCGGACTCCCAGCTCGCCCAGCCCCAGACCGAGGAAGGCCGAGTTGGTGTCCACGGTGTCGCCGGAGAGCAGTTCGTCACCGATGGTGATCAGGGCGGCTTTCACGGCGTCTCCGGTGCATGATCGGCTGGACGGCGCACGGCGCGGGCCTCGGGGCTGACCAGCTCGACCAGGCGGCCCGCCTCGTCGAGCCAGAGGATCAACCCCTGGGGACGAACCTCGACGGGCCGGGCCGTCAACCGCTCCCAGGTCGTGGTCAGCTCGGCGAGCTCGCCGACGTGCAGTATGAGGTCGTAATCCAGCCCCTGGCGCAGGTCGTGGGCCGGCAGCCGGTAGCTGCGGCCGCTCTGCAAGTCCCAGCGCCAAACCAGGGCGGCCCACTGGGCGGGGTTGGGTCCGTCGGAGGGCGCGCGGTGACGGGCGTGATAGGCACGGAAGCCGCCGTAGGTGTCGTCTGCCAGACAGAACAGCTCGCCGCCGTCGTCGACGACGGTAACGCAGCCGGCGCCGCTGAACAGGTCGTAGCTTGCCCGCCAGCCGCCGGGGCCGCCCTCGAGCCGACTGGAGCCCAGCAGCCAATCCTCGGCGCCGGGGAGCTCGACGAGAACGTCGTAGATCAACGTCTCCGGCGGCCCCGCGCCGGGCACAGTGTCCGGCTCACGCCGCGGCGGCGGGTGATAGACGATCAGCGGCGCGTCGACGGCGCCCAGCGGCTCGACGGCGACGGGATCGACGTCGTCGCAGGCGTAGACAAGGGCGACCAGGGCTGGTAGCAGAATCCGGCGTAGGTTGAACATCCGCAGCGGATGATACCACAGGGTCTGAGAGCCTAACAAGCGGGCGACGGGGTCGCATCGGCTATGTTAAACTAGCCCTCTCATGGAGTAACGTCGACTGCGCCGCGCGGTTGCCCACGCTTCGCCGCCGGCCCTCCCCACGGGAGTCCTGCTGTGCAGAAAATCCTGGTGACCAGCGCCCTGCCCTACGCCAACGGCCCCCTCCACGTGGGCCATCTGGCCGGGGCCTACCTGCCCGCCGACATCTTCGTCCGCTACCACCACCGCCGCGGTGACGACGTGGTCTACATCTGCGGCTCCGACGAGCACGGCGTACCGATCACCCTGACCGCCGACGCCGAGGGCGTCGAGCCCCAGGCCGTCGTCGATCGCTTCCACGCCCGGCTGAAAGGGGCCTTCGAGGGCCTGAACTTCGCGATGGACTATTACGGCCGCACCACCTCGCCGACCCACGTCGAGACGGCGCAGGAGTTCTTCCGGGTCCTCGATGCGGGCGGCTACATCGAACCGCGGACCGAGGAGCAGTTCTACTGCCCGAGCTGCGAGCGCTACATGCCCGACCGCTACGTCGAGGGCGTCTGCCCGCACTGCGGTTCCGACAAGGCCCGGGGCGACCAGTGCGAGGACTGCGGCCGCTGGATCGATCCCCAGACCCTCATCGAGCCGCGCTGCAAGATCTGCGGCGGCGAACCGGAGCTGCGCCCCACCAAGCACTGGTTCTTCAAGCTGTCCCGGATCGCCCCCCGCCTCGAGGAGTGGATCGACGAGCAGCACCGGCGCCACGGCTGGAAGGACAACGTGCTCAACTATTGCCGGGGCTGGTTCCGCGAGGGGCTCAAGGACCGGCCGATCACCCGCGATCTGTCCTGGGGCGTGCCCGCCCCCGTCGACGCCGCGGGGAAAGTCCTCTACGTCTGGTTCGAGGCCGTCCTGGGCTACATCACCAACACCAAGGACTGGGCCGCCGGCCTCGGCGAACCCGAGCGCTGGCGCGACTTCTGGCTGGACGACGACACCCGGCTGATCCACTTCATCGGCAAGGACAACATCATCTTCCACGCCATCATGTTCCCGGCGATGATCCTGGCCTACAACGAGCTGGTGCCCGAGGAACAGCGGATCGTGCCGCCCGAGAACGTGCCCGCCAACGAGTTCCTCAACATCGAGGGACAAAAGCTCTCCACCAGCCGCAACTGGGCCGTCTGGGTCGATGATGTCCTCGAGGACTTCCCCGCCGATTACCTGCGTTACTACCTGACCCACTGCCTGCCCGAGACCCGGGACACCGACTTCAGTTGGGCCGAGTTCGCCGAGCGGATCAACTCCGAACTGGCCGACATCTACGGCAACCTGGCCAACCGGACGCTGGTCTTCATCCAGCGCTACTTCGACGGCCGGGTGCCCGAGGCCGGCGAAGCCGACGCCGACGACGACGAACACCGCCGGATCGTCGCCGGGCTGGTCGAGCAGATCGGCGCGGCGATCGACAACTACCGCTTCCGCGAGGCCGCCAAGCTGATGATGGACGTCGCCCGCAGCGGCAACCGCTACTTCGACACCCAACAGCCCTGGAAGACCCGCCGGGACGACCGGCCGGCTTGCGCCCGCACCCTCTACCACCTGACCCAGACCCTGGCCGCCCTGGCCGTGGTCAGCGAGCCCTTCGTCCCCGACGCCGCCGGCCGCCTGGCCGCCCTGCTGGGCGTCGACGAAGCGACCTTCCGCTCCTGGAGCTGGTCCGACGCCGCCGGCGAGCTGATCCCCACCGGCAGCGAAACCGCCCAACCCCGGGTGTTGTTCTCCAAGCTGGACGAGGAGGTCGTCGAGCAGCAACGCCGCAAGCTCGGCGCCAAACCCGGCTCCGCAACCGAGACCCAGACCGATGTGGAAGCTGAACCCCTGGCCGACAACCTGGTCGACTTCAACCAGTTCCTCGAACTCGACCTGCGCGTGGCCCGCGTCGTCGAGGCCGAAGCCGTCCCCAAAGCCAAGAAGCTGCTGCGCCTCGTCGTCGACCTCGGCGCCGCTCGCAAGCAGATCGTCGCCGGACTGGCCGAACATTACGACCCCGCCGACCTCGTCGGCCGCCGGGTGATCGTCGTCGCCAACCTCAAACCCGCCAAGCTGATGGGCGTGGTCAGCGAGGGTATGCTGCTGGCCGCCTCCACGCCGGACAAGAAACGCCTGGAGCTCGTCACCGTCGGCGGCGACCTGCCGCCGGGCTGCCGGGTCTCCTAGAACCGCCGACCACGCCGGACGGCGGCAACGAGGCGCCGGCGGGCTGCTTGCCCGCGGACGCCCCGCGGGCGGCCGCGGAATGCAAGCAGCGTGACGGCGCCGGGGCGGGAGGGGCGAGTGGGCGCCGAGGCCCGCCGAAGGCAGCCCGCCGAAACACCCAGCACGCCTAGCCGGCCCCCCACTAAAACCTATACCGCCGACTACGATGAACCAGCCAGCTAACGCCGAGGTTCTCTACGAAGCCGACTGCCCGCCGCCGGCCGTCGAGTTCGTGACCATCTACGGCTACGGCAACCAGGGCCGCGCCCAGGCCCTCTGTCTGCGCGACGGCGGCCGTCCGGTGCGCTGCGCCCTGCGCCCCGGCTCATCCAGCCGGGAACTCGCCGCCGCCGACGGCATCCCCGTCGTCGAACCCGGCGCAGCCGCCGAGACGGACCTGCTGGTCTGGGCCGTGGCCGACGAGGCCATCCCCGCCGCGGCCCGCTTGCTGGCAGACGTACGCGCTAACTCGAGCTGGCTGTTCCTCCACGGTCTGGCCGTCAGCAAGGGCTGGCTGGAGCCGCCCCCCGACGTTGACCTGTTGCTGCTGGCCCCCCAGGGTCCGGGGACGGCCCTGCGAACGGCATTCGTTTCCGGCGACGGTTTGCCGGCTGCCCTGGCCGTCGAACAAGACGCCTCCGGCCGGGCGCGCCGGCGTTTGCTGGGCTACGCCCGGGCCGTGGGCTGCGCCCGGGGCGGGCTGTTCTGGACCACCTTCGCCGAAGAGACGGTCATCGACCACTTCGGCGAGCAGGCCGTTCTCTGCGGCGGCGTGCCCGCCCTGGTCGAAGCCGCCTGGCAGGTTCTGGTCGAGGCCGGTTACGATCCGCGCTCGGCCTATATCGAGTGCTTGATGCAGCTCAAGCTCCTCGTCGACCTGATGTACGAAGGCGGCCCCGCCGCCCTGCGTCGGGCGATCTCCCCGACGGCCCTCTACGGCGCCCAGAGCCGGGGACGGCACGTCATCGGCCCGCAAACGCGGGAAAGGCTGCGCAAGCTGCTGGAGGAGCTAGAAGGCGACAGGTTCGCCCGCGACTGGCGCTGGATCTCCAGCCGCAAGGACTGGCCCCGCCGCCGGGAAGAACTGCTGAACGCCGACGCCGCCATCGAAAAGGCCGGACGCTGGGTGCGCGACAAGCTGAACTGGCCTGGCCTGGAGGGCGGTGAGCAGCAGTGAGCCCGACCCTGCCCCTGGTGCCGCCGATCGCCCAACTATACTCCTTCTCTTACAGCATGGCCGCCATCTTCCTCCTGCTGGGCTCGATGGAGCTGGTGGTCTACAACGGCAAACTCAGCGCCAACCAGGCCCGCAACCTGATCGCCGTCGCCGCCGCCGGCTGGACCCTGGCCGCGCCCTGGCTGTTCGTCGATTGGTACTGGGCCGTCAGCGCTCCCCTGCTGTTCATCTTCCTGAACATCGCCGTGCTGCGCTGGGGTTTCCTCAAGACTCTCAACCCGGGACCGGGGCGCCTGGGGGCCCTGTTTTTCACCGTCAGCCTGGTCGCCGTGGTGCTGGTGGCCTGGCCGCTGAGTGAATCCGGACGGGAGTTACGGCCCCTGGTGGCGCTGGCGATGATGCCCGCCGGTTTCACCGACGCCTGCGCCGCCTTCTTCGGCCGCCGCTACGGCCGAGGACGGCTGCCCTTCAAGCGTTCCTGGATCGGCAGCCTGGCCGGCCTCGGAGGCGCCCTCGTCGCCTATCTGCTGACGCTCTGGGTCTTCGGCCTCTGGCAACCCCTGCAACTTCTGCTGGCCTTGGGCGGCGTCATCGTAGTCACCGCCGTCGAGCTGTTCTCGCCGCCCAAGCTGGACAACCTGACCACGGCCCTGGCCGCCGGGACCGTCGGCTACCTGATACTGACCGTCGGCGCCGGATAAACCGCGACGGCTAAACCGAAAGGACGCCGATGAACCAGTGGATCGGACTGGCAATCTCCTACGCCTTCGTCTTCGCCGTTCTCGGCGTGGCCGGCGTCCTGCAAAAACGCGGCCGCATCTCCGGCGAAACGGCGCGCAAGATCGTCCATATCGGCGTCAGTAACTGGATCGTCCTGGCCATGTTCCTGTTCCACGACTGGTACTTCGCCATCATCGGTCCGGCCAGCTTCGTGATCCTCAATTTCATCTCCTGGCGCTACGACCTGTTCGAGGGCATGGAAGCCGGTGACAAAAGCCCGGGCACCGTCTTCTTCGCCATCAGCCTCACCGTGGTCACCTGGCACTTCTGGTGGTTGTGGAACACCACCGGCGTCGATCTGCGCTTCATCGCCGTTACGGCGATCCTCGTCATGGGCTGGGGTGACGGTCTGGCCGCCGTCTTCGGCCATCGGTACGGCAAGCGCAAGCTGATCGGCTACAAGACCCTGGTCGGCACCACGGCGATGTTCATCGTCAGCGTAATCGTCTGCCTGGCGGTCAGTCTGCTACTGGCCCCCTGGCCGGCGGCGACGGCCCTGCTGCTCGGCCTGGCCCTGGCCGCCCTGGCCACCATCGGCGAGCTGCTGCTGCCCGCCGGCTGGGACAACCTGATCGTGCCCCTGGTTACCGCCTACGCCTATTACGGCTGGATCGTACTCGCCCCCGGTTTCTGATACAATAGAGCCCTGCGACACAGCGCCGCCCAACTGGAGGACGCCCTTGCTCTTCGGCTTCTACTCCGACATCCACGGCAACGTCGACGCTTTGGTCCGGGTCTACGAGGAGCTCAAGCGCCTGGGCGCCGACCACCTCTTTTGCGGCGGCGACGTCGTCGGCTACGGCGCCAGGCCCAACGAATGCCTGGCCCTGATCCGCTACGCCCAGGGCGAGCGGGAACAACGCGAGGCCGCCGCCCGGGCCGTCGAGGAAACCGGCGCCGACGCAGTCAACGAACTGCTCGATTACCTCGACGCCACCCCCCACCTGACCGTCAAGGGCAACCACGACCACGCCGCCATCTCACCGGGCGCCGAGTTGATCTTCAACTCCTACGCCGCCCAGGCCATCATCTGGACCCGCCGCAACCTGTCCCCCGATAACACCGACTGGCTGCAGAACCTGCCCCTCGAGCTGACCATCGCCGAGGACGGCCAACCGGCCACCCGTCGCGGCGAAGCGCCCATTCTGCTGCGCCTGGTCCACGCCAGCCCCTACGAGCCCGAACGCTGGCACTACCTGCTCAACCGCCAGGAGATCAAGCGGGCCTTCAACGCTCTCGAAGAGCCCTTCTGCTTCATCGGCCACACCCACCAGCCCGTCTTCTTCGAGCAGCACGAGGACGGCTACATCGAGGTCGTCACCGAGACCGACATCGTCCCCAGCCTGTTCCGCCGCTACATCGTCAACGTCGGCAGCGTCGGTCAGCCCCGGGACAACAACCACCGCAGCAGCTTCGCCAGCTTCAAGTTCGCTGACAACCTGCGCGAAATGAAGATCCGCCTGCACCGAACCGAATACGACGCCGAAACCGCCGCCGAGCGCATCCTCAAGGCCGAGCTGCCCCCGGAACTCGCCGGTCGCCTGCTGCGCGGGGTCTAGAAGACGCCGGCGTACGACCTAGCCCCGGAGACCCTGACCCGAGCGCCACGGCAACACCGGGAAACGCCTGCCGGAACTGGCACGGTTTTTGCGGAGGCGCAACCGCTCCGCCGCTCGCACGGGCGCCGAGATGCAAAAACCGTGCCAGTTCCGGCAGGCCGGCCGGCGCATTCAATCGCAGTCGCATGGTTACTCCGTCGGGGGTCTCCGGGGCGGCCCAGCGGACGATCATGTCCCGCATCGGCTAACCGGCTCATCCACACAATGGGAAGAAGATGATCCTCAAAGACGCCATCGAGACCTTCAAGAACGCCCGACGGATAGCCGTCGTCGGCGCCAGCCGCAGCCCACGCAAGTACGGTTACAAGGTCTTCTACCACCTCGAGCGCGCCGGCTACGAGGTCTACGCCGTCAACCCCAACTGCGAGCTGATCGGCAGCCACAAGTGTTACCCGGACTTCGACGCCCTGCCCGTCGAGCCCGCGGCGGCGATCTTTATCACGCCGCCGGAGGTGACGACGAAGATGGTCCGACGAGCCCTGGACCGCGGGATCAACAGTATCTGGATGCAGCCGGGGGCGTCTTCGCCGGAGGCGATCACCCTGGCCGAGGGTGCCGGCGCCGCCGTCGTTCACGGCCGCTGCGCCCTGGTAACCGTCTAAACGAGCGGAGAATAACTCATGGCGCGGATCAACAAGGATTATCTCCTGGTGCTCATCCTGGCCGTCGTCGGCGCGGCTCTGATCGTCGTCGGCTTGACGGTGGACTTCACCCCGCAGCGCCTCGTGGCAGGTGACGGTGGTCTGGAGCAGTGGTTCTTCGTCGGACTGGGGGCCTTGAGCCTGCTGGCGGCCCTGCTGTTCGGCGTCCTGGCGGCAAGGCGCAGGCGACAGATGGCCGATCCGAACCATGCGGCGCACCAGCCGCTGCTCGAGGACATCTTTACCGAACCCGAGCCCCTCGAGCCGGGGATCTATCACTTGCGCTCCGGCGACGCCTTCGCCGGTTACCGCGTCCACCTGCGCATCGAGCCCTCGGGCAACGGCACCCTGGTGATCAACGCCGCCAAGATCATCCACCTGAACCATACGGCGGCCGAGTACGCCAAGCTGATCGTCGAGGAGCGGGACAAGGCTGAGGCCGTGCGCGAGATAACCAACCGCTACCGGGTGCCGCGCAAGGTCGCCGCGGCGGACTACGACCGCATCGCCCGCATCATCACCGAGATGGCCACGGGCGCCGACGTCTGTCCGGTGACCTACCTGGATCTGGAGCGCACCGAGCCTTTCAGCGTGGAGACCTTCGCCCCCTACCGGGTGGACCTGGTGCTGACCTACGCCTGCGACAACACCTGTGCCCACTGCTACGTCGCCGAGGATCACAAGGGCAAGATCAGCATGGAGCCCGCCGACTGGCGCCGGGTGATGGACATCCTCTGGGAGGTCGGCGTGCCCCACGTCACCTTCACCGGCGGCGAGGCCACTCTGCACCCCCACCTGCGCGGGCTGATCGAGTACGCCGAGGACCTGGGCCTGGTGACCGGCCTGCTGACCAACGGTCGCAAGCTGGCCGACGAGGACTACCTGGCCGGTCTGGTCGAGGCCGGACTGGATCATGTCCAGATCACCCTGGAGAGCCACGACGAGGCGGTTCACGACGCGATGGTCGGCGTCGAGGGCGCCTGGAAACAGACGGTCCAGGGTGTGCGCAACGCCCTCGAGCTACCCCTCTACGTGCTGACCAACACCACCTTGACCAAGCGCAACGTCGACGGTCTGGAGCAGACCGTCGAGTTCCTGGCTGGGCTCGGCCTGCCCCAGGTGGCGGCCAACGGAATGATCCACGCCGGCGGCGGCGTTCACAACCCCGAGGCCCTGACCGAGGCCGAGCTGCAGCCCCACGTCGAGACCTTCTTCGAGACCGCCACCCGACTGGGGCTCAACTTCCTCTGGTACACGCCGACGCGCTACGAGGATTTCGATCCCGTCGAGCTCGGCGTGGGTATCAAGACCTGTTCCGCCGCCCGCTACAACCTGGCCGTCGAGCCCGACGGCGCGGTACTGCCCTGTCAGAGCTACTTCGAGTCCCTGGGCAATCTGCTGACCGACGGCTGGGACGCCGTCTGGAACAACCCGCTGGCCGTCAACCTGCGCAAGCGGGAGTGGGCGCCCGCGGAATGCCGACGCTGCACCCAGTTCCCGCTGTGCGGCGGCGGTTGCCCCCTGTTATATAAGGAGGACGGCGGCCAGGTGACCTGCGTGGGCACCTCCTAACGCCGACCGTAGCCGTGGCCATGCAGCACTCTCCCCTACAGACCATTTTGGTCGCCGCCTTGCTCAGCCTGCTCCCCCTCGTGGGTTGCGACGGGGCCGAGCGCTACGAGGGACGGACCGTCGCTCCGCCGGAGCTGGGCCCACAGATGGTCTACGCCGACTACCAGGGCTACGCCCTGCCCGTGGCCGACTGGGAGCCCCTGCCCGATACTCCGGGCACGGGCACGCTGGGGGACATCCGGGCCTGGAAGCTCCCCGGCAGCCGGGCCGTCCTGCAGGTCGAAACCTATGTGGCCTCCGCCGGCGAGGACATCGAGCTGATCGCCGGGCGGGCCGACGAGATCATCGCCGCCAAACGCGAGGCGCTGCCCGGTCTCGAGGTTCTCGACCAGGGCCGCCGCCAACTGGGCGGCAATCCGGCCTATTATTTCGAGTTCCTGGCCGAGCGCGGCGAAACGCCGATGCGACTCTACACGGTCAGCGTCTACGGCGGCGGCCGGGAGTACGATGTCAGCGCCTTCGCTCCCGCAGCGCACTGGGACGCTACCGCGGCGGAGCTGATGAGCGCCCTGAACGGCTTTCTCGTGGTCCGGGAGGATTGATTACCGTGCGCTTGCTCGCTCACTCCGCCCTTGCTTTGTCCCTTGCCGCCCTGCTGCCAACGGGCTGCGCCGACGACAGCGCCGAACCGACCACTGAAACGGAACACCCGCCCGCCGGCTCCGGCCAACAGCCCGCACAGCCGGAGACTCCGGAGGGTCCGCTGACCTTCTCCCCGGCCAACCCCTGGCCCCTGTTTATCGAGAGCGAAGGCCTGGCGCTGACCGTGGACCGCGACTTCTGGGATATCGACCAGCCGGAGTACACAGATAAGATGACCGCCGTCGGCGCCTACAACGGCCCCGCCGACGCCCGCCTGTTCATCGAAATCATGCCCGCCGACGGCAAGACGCCGCAAGAATCCGCCGCCGCAGCCGAGGAGCTCTACCTCGACGAGCTGCCCGATTATCGAACCTTCCGCGGCGAGGAGCAACAAATCGCCGGACACGCTGCCTACTATCTCGAAGGCGGCTTCTCAGCCGATCGCGGACCGTACAATCTTCTCCTGCAGGTCATCGATTGGAACGACCGGCTGGTGCGCATTCACTTTCAGGCCCCCGAGCACGACTGGTTCCTGCTCAAGCTGCGGGTTCGCACCCTGGCCGACAGCCTGCGCGGGCTCGAACCGCGGAGCTGATCAGCTTAAACGGATTCCAGGAAATCGGGCCGTCCCCCCGGGGACGGCCCGATTCTGCTCTAGTACGGTTTCCCTGGTCACACACCAGCTTAAAGAAGCCTGCGGCGTCGCAAACGTTCGCAGATAAAGACAACATTGCCCAGCATAATCAACATGACGATCAACACGTGGACGGCCAACTGGGCGGCCATCGCCCGGCCGGCCAAGCCCGGACGGTTGATCAGCCGCTCATATTCGGCCGCGCCCTTCAACCCGCCCAGCAGGCCCGCCATCTGACCCGTCTGCAGAAAGGCGTAGTACTGGGGGGCGCTGACCGCGGTGCAGCCCACCAGTATCGGGATGTTGAAAGGGGTCCCGGCGAAGGCCACCCAGTACTCGGGCCAATTAGTGCCCGAGACCGTCGAAATCAGCCCCAGATCGTCGTAGTTGTGGATGTCAAGCATCAACGGATAGCTGTCGAGATCAAAGCCGTAGAAATCCCGACAGAAGACATGGCGAATCTCGGTACCGAGGCCCAGCAGCACCGCCTCGTTGCCCGCCCGGTAGCCCAAATAAACCCAGTCCTCGCCCATCGTGATGCGCCGCTCGCCGCCTTCTTCAGCGTATTCATCGTTCAGCTCCGCGGCGGCCTCGATCAATAAACGCTCGCCGATGGAAACCCCCTCCATCAACAAAGCCAGGCCGATTACCCGCACGCCGCGCTCGAAGGCGTGCCGGATGGTGGCGCGCAGCATGGGCTCCAACTCCGGTAGGGTGCTGCCGTCGATGTCCATCGACAACAGCATAGCCGCTCCGGCGGGCAGGGCATCAATGGCCCGATAATAACTCATCGTCGGCGGTGTTACACCGATATCCACCTCGAAGCCGCCGGCCAACGCGATGATCACAACCACGAAGATCAACAGGTACAGCCAGCGACGGTCGATGCTCAACAACCGGGAAGACAAACCACCCAACGGATCATGGTTCTTCACTTAACCCTCCGAGCCGCAGGCCGCCCTGTTCAAAACGGCGCTGACGAGAGAAAGAAATTATACTCCTGCGAGCTCCCCCGTGGACAGTTTGTTTAAGGATCAGGTAACGGCGATAGACCTGCAAATACCTATAACATATTCATCGAAAGGCCGTTGGAAGAGAGCGAGCCGGTCACATTGACTATTATTGTGCCGGGCTTGAGGGGGAGACAAGGTTGCCAAACCGGCTCCAACGACCCGGAGCTGTGCGCTCCACCGTCGGACGCCGTTAATCTCCTCGGGGAGCTTCTGCCGCTGTCAAAGTACAACAACAACCATTCTGGACTGCTCCTCTTCACCGTAAAAGCAACCGACGAAACCGTCGCCGGTGAAATCGACTATCAGCCCAGTTAGCGATTCGAACCAGCGGTATCCCCTCCCGGCGCAATGGTCCATGAGAGTCTTGAATGCCATTCTACCGTCGACGGCGGCTTGATACCCACCCGACCGCTGAGAAAAACAGCCGCCAGCCGTCCCGGCGCCCTTGAGCAGCAGCGCCGGCCGGAACTGGCACGGTTTTTGCGGAGGTGGACCGTTATACTTCTGCGTAACGGTCACCGAGAAGCAAAAACCGTGCCAGTTCCGGCCGGTTCGTCCTTTGCGTGGCGAGAGCTCACGGGCTGTAGCGGCGGCTGTTTTTCAGCGGTCGTAACGAAGCTGCTGGTAATAGTCTGGAAGTTGGTCACAGACGATTGCTTAGGCAATCCGTGATAAGCATTCGACCGCCGGGAAGCCTTCCCGGCGGTCGAGCATAACCGTCACGTCAGCGGAGCGCCGAGTTAGTGCGGTTGGTGCTTCTTCTTCTCGCGGCGCTTGCGCAGCTCGATGGCGAAGTAGGCGATGTTGCCGAGGACGATCAGGATGACGATCAGCAGGTGGGCGCCGGTCTGGGCGACCATCCCCCGGGTGGCGCTGGCGGGTTCGTTGATCAGCTTCTCATACTCGGCGGCCCCCTTCAGCCCGCCCAGCAGCCCGGACATTTGGTCGGTTTGCAGGTAGGCGTAGTACTGGGGTGCGCTGACGGCGGTGCAACCCACGAGGATCGGCACTCCGAAGGGTCCGCCGGCGAACTGGACCCACAGCTCCGGGGTGGAGGACCAGGAGATATCGACGACGGCGGCGGTGTCGGCGTAGTTGTGATAATCGTCGAAAAGGGGCATTTCATCGAGGTAGTTGCCGTAGAGATCGGTGGGGAAGACGGCGCGGACGTCGTCGCCCAGGCCGAGGATCACGGCGCTGAAGCCGGCGCGGTAACCCAGCAGGGCCCAATCTTCACCCATTTTGATCCGTCGGGTGTCGCCGCGCTCGGCGGCCCGGGCGTTGTATTCGCTTTGTACCTGCTCGACGAGGCGCTCGGCGATCGAGACGCCCTCCATCTGCAGGGCCAGCAAAATGACGGGCTGGGAGCGCTTGAAGCAGTGCTGGAGGATGCCGACGATCATCGGCTCGAGTTCGGGCAGGCCGGAGGGCGGGGTATCGACGGCGATGATCAGGGGTTTGGCGGGGTCCGAGGTCTCGATGACCTGGTAGAAGCGGATGACGGGGGTGGTGACGCGGACGTCGGCGCTGGGCGGCAGCAGCAGGGCGATGACGACCACCAGGCCGAGGACGAGGAAGATCCAGCGGCGGTTGATCGTCAGGAAGCGCTCGAAGATTGTCTGCTCAGCCATCGCAGCTCATCGACGTGGGTAACGATAGGGGAGGGGGAGCATATCGCCCAGGGTCGGCCGCGGGGCCGACCCTGGGGAAAACCATTCTGCGCTGGAGGGGAAGCGCTCTTCGGTCGCCGGTCATTGCGACCGGCAGGTTTCCAGCTCGGCCGGATACTGATGATGCATAGTCATCCGGTCCAGCACCGCCGGTCCGGCACCGCTCGACGTTACCGTAGTCGATCCACCTATCCCACCTATCCAACGACCCCGAGCCAATCGGTGAGCAGGAACTGCACGCGGCCGATCAGCAGGGAGACACGGCCCATGACCGTGTAACCGAAGCTGGCGCCGAAGCCGATCATCAGGAACCAGATGCCGATCTTGGCCATGCCGCCCAGTACGCCCTTGTGCTCCTTGGAGAAGAAGAAGTAGGACAGGGTGCAGATCACCCCCACAATGAACAGGGGTCCGCTGATGGCGTCGAAGAAGGTACCGATCCCCGGTGCGGCGAAGAAGTCCCGCCAAGCGTCGATGGAGAACAACGGTACTACGGCCCCCGAGGCGGTGTCCTCGACGATCGTTCCGCGGAGCTGACCCAGGATGCGGGTCTGGAAGGTGTTGGGAATGGAGATACCGGAAGCGGCGCCGAGGTAGAAGGCCAGGCTGAAGCGGCTGATCCAGGCGATTTTGGGGATGTAGCGGAAGAAGAGCAGTAGCCCGATAATCGCCGGCAACAGGACCAGGACGATGGCTGCGCCGGGTGAGAAGTTCTGCATGACCTGGGGCAGCTGGCTGACGCCTCTTTCGGCCAGGTAGCTGTTGAAGTCGGCGGCGCTCATCGTAATCTTGCTGATCGAGATGGTCAGCGGTTCCCAGAAGTCGGGTATGATGACGTTGTAGAAGAGCACCGAGGTCCAGTAACCGACGCCCAACCCGCCCATCGCGTGTTCTGCGAACTTGTAGAGGGGGTTGTCTTTATAGAGGAACGAGTAGACGAACAGGGTGAGGATTGCCGCTACCCAGACCCAGATGTCGGTGGAAATATCCATTTTCCCCCCCTCCTAGCGGTTGATGTTGAGTTTCTTCTTCTTCCGGGTCAGGAAGTAGGCGATGTTCCCGAGCAGGATGAAGGTCACGATGGCGATGTGGACCCACAGCTGAGCGACCATTCCCTTGGTGGCCATGCCGTCGAAGTCCATCAGGCGTTCGTACTCGCTGGCGCCCTTGAGCCCGCCGAGCATGCCGGACATCTGGCCGGTCTGCAGGTAGGCGTAGTAGTTGGGCGCCATAACGGCGGTGACGCCGACGAGAACGGGGATACCGTAGGGACCGCCGGCGTACATGACCCACAGCTCCGGGTACTGGGTGCCGGAGATGGTGACGACGGCGGACATGTCGTCGAAGTTATGCACGTCGTCCATCATCGGCAGTTCGTTGAGGTGGGTGCCGTAGTAGTCGGTGGGGAAGACGTTGCGCACCTCTTCGCCCAGGCCGAGGATCACGGCGGACGCCCCGGCGCGGAAACCGAGGAAGACCCAGTCCTCGCCCATGCGGATCCGCCGTTCGAGGCCCTGGTCCTTGAATTCCTCGTTGAGTGACTCGGTGACGTCGACGAGGATGCGCTCGGCGATACCCGGGGCCTGGATCAACATGGCCACGCCGATGACCTTCTTGCCCTCGAGCAGGGCGTGGCGGATGACGGCGTGGAGCATCGGTTCGAGCTCGGGCAGGGTGCTGGGCCCCAGGTCGAAGGAGACCAGGATCGGTTCGTCCTCTTCGGCCTGACTGATGATGTCGTAAAAGTCCTGAACCGGTTTGGTGATGCCGATGGAGATGGGGAAATCGAAAACGAAGGCCAGGATCACCACCAACCCGATGATCAGAAAGATCCACCGGCGGTCGAGGACTAGGAGCTTTTCCAACAGCTTCTTCATCGTCTTCTCCTCCGGTGCTTATTCGTTGCCGAGGTAGGAACGCTCGATGCCGAGGATGATCTTCAACGCGGTGGCGATCATCCCCATACCGACGCCGATGATGATACCGCGCTGGGCGGCGCCGTTGGGGATCTCCAGGATCCACTCGGTGATGCCGGAGAGCCAGTCGGCGTCGAGGACGCGACCGAGCATGACGATCACGGCAGAGACCAACAGCAGCGTGGCCTCCTTGGAGCGGGCGCGGAAGGCGCGGAAGGAGGCCGAGGCGATGTAGAAGGCCAGCAGGCTGAACATGGTGGCTTCCATGGGCACCTGGGCGTAATCGAAGAGCCTGCGGAACAGGGTGCCCTCTTCGATGCCGGCGCCGATGCCCACGACGGCCATCACCAAAAAGCTGGCGATGGCGACGGCGTTGAAGCCCCAGCCGGGAACCTGACGGGTCATCTTGCGGCCGTGGTTGCGCAGGAAGCTGGCGATACCCAGCCCCAGGGCGAAGGCCCCGATCAAACGCAGCCAGGTGAGCAACTGATCACGCAGCCCCTGAATCACCGGCTCCATGATGAAGTAGCTCAACGCGCCGAAGATACCGACGACAAAGACGATAATGAGGGGAATCTGCCTTCGCATCTATCTCTCCTTCAAGCTGCCCTTCAAGCTACGCTGGTCAAGCAGTCGACGGCGAGGCAATGGGGTATGAAAATGACAGGAGGAAACCGTCGTTAGCCGACGGTGAACAGGCTGGCGAACCAGGTGGTGAAGAAGCTGGTGGCCACGCCGACCAGGATCAGGGCGCCGACGATGAACTTGGCCCAGTCCTGGCCCTTGAGGCTGCCCAGCAACAGGGGCTCACGGCTCATGTAGGCGCTGGCGGCGTACAGCTCCTCGCCCATGATACAGTAGTCGCAGGCGGTGATGAAGAAGGGGATCTGCACGACGGCGTCGGTGCCGGCGATCTGGATGGCGCCGGTGGCGGCGCCGGTCTCCGCCAGGATCAGCGACTCGGCGAAGAACATCCCCATGTAGAAGTTGGTCGCCGGTTTCTCGCGCAGCATGATGCCGTTGACGGCGGCGGCGTAGGCGAACTGCGACTGGGTGACGAAGTAGATGTCGTTGGCGTTGTAGGCGTCGGGACGGCCGACGTCGAGGTAGGCCTCCTTGACGACCTCGCGCTCGACGGCCATGACGATGGGGTCGTAGCAGGGGACGATCAGCCGGATCTCGTAGATGGCCGCCTTGCGCGCCACCTGCCCAAGGATATTGACCGAGGCGATCGTCGCCACGTCGGACATCGTCGACAGACCGGAGACGTAGAGGATCGGCTTGCCCATCTCCGTGGCGCGTCCCAGGGCCTCCTCGACGGCGTCCAGGCCGGCGATGCGCCGGATGAACAGCTCCTTCCCCTTGCGGGCGCTGTAGATGAAGAACACGATCAGTCCCGAGATGATCAGGGTGCCGATCAGGGTGTTCCAGCGCTGGGAGTGGAAGAAGTGCGAGGCGGAGACGACCTCGTTGGACGGATTGGAGTAGCGGATCGAGGAGCCGTTGGAGGAGCCGATGCGGTACAGATAGGCGGTGTCCGGCTCGCAGGTAACGTCGGCGTAGCGGTTGACGCCGGCCTCGACCTGGTCGATGAGCTGGTACTCCGTTTCTTCCTCGTCGGCCGCCTTGCGCAGGATGTGGTAGGCCACGACGTTATTGCGGCCCTGACCGATCCGGGGGTCGTCGAGGGAGAGTGTCCAGGAGAGGTTGACCTGTTCTCCGGAGTCGTCGGGTTGATCCTCGGCCTCGACCATGGTCGGCGGAGCCGGTGGCAGATCGACGAGGGGGTAGAGATACTCGACGCCGTCCTGGGCGGTCGCGGCGCCGGACAGAATCATCAACGCCAGCAGCACCAGGGTGGTCGATCTCACAACGCCGGTCATGTCGCTCCTTTCGCCCTTTGCAGACGCTTAGCGAGAATATGTAGGCCAGTCTAGCAAAGGCGCTATTATCTGTCAACGGGCAACTTCAACTGCGATAGGGGCTTACCGTCACGGTCGGCCGATTCCGGGAGCCAGGGGGCAGGCCCCGGCGGCTGTCAGCCGCTCTTCAGCCGCTCCCCGCCTGGCGTAAAGACTCAGATACCAGCCGTCGGCGACCTCGGCGAACAGCGGGCGGTAGTCGGCGGCCAGAACCGGACTCGTCAGCACGGCCCGGTTGGGGTGGCTGAGTTCATCCAGCTCGAGGCCCGGTGCCGCCGTCTCGCCCGTCAGCCAGGCGCCTAGCTGCTCGGCCCGGCAGGCGTTGGGGTTGATAACGATCACCCAGGGTTTGCGCTCTGCGATCAGCTCCGGGTAGGCCAGGTGATGGCCGGCCGGTCCCTCGCGACGCCGCTCGCCGTGCAGGGCGGCTTCGGCGTCGGCCAGGCCGGCGAAATCGTAGTTGACCAGGCCGCTGTAATAGGGCAGGGCACCGGCGGAGCCGCAGGCCAGAGTGGCCTCGGGCGGCAGGGCGGCGGCCAGCCATTCGGCGCTGAAGCGTTTGACATTGTTGTGGAGCCCGGCCGGATCGGCGCCCAGTCGCCACTCGTAGGCCGGCAGAGCGGCCGCCAGGCTCCAGGCGACGAAGAGGGCCGCGGGTCCCCAGAAGCTCAACCGGCGCAACCATGGTCGCCGAACCCGCCCGGCCGCTGCATCGAGACCCAGCACGGCGGCCGTCATCAGCAGGGGCACCGCGGGGACCAGAAAACGGGCCGCCCCCATGTAGTCGCCGCCGGCGTAAAAAATGAAGCCGGCCTGGGCGGCCGTGACGAGGACGGCCAGCCCGACCAGGGGACGCCTCAGGCGCTTGATCGCCGCCCAGAGGGCTGCCAGACCAGGCAGCAGCAGCGCCGTCGGCCAAAAGGCGAAAACGAGGTAACCCAAACCTTGGCGCAGTTGTTGCAGGCTGCCGCCGGCCTTGACATAGGCCGGCAGGGGCAGCCAGAGGCCGTAGTAGAACCGGCGGAACAGGAACTGGGCCGCAACCAGGACCAGGGCCGTCGTCAGGTCGCGCCAGTCCGATCCCGTTCCCGAGCCCCGTTTGCGGTACAGCAGGTGGTGGACGGCGAAGACGACGATGAAAGCCGCGCCCTCGGGCCGGGTCAGCGCCGCCGCTGCGAGGAACAGTCCCGTCCAGGGAAAGCGCGTCGGCTCCCGCCGCAGGTGACAGTAGGCGGCCAGGGTCAGCAGCAGGGTGTAGAGCGGGGTTTCCAGTCCCGAGCCGGACCAGCCCAGCAGGGGATACCAGAGTGCCAGCATCAGCGGGGCCGCCAGGGGCGCCCAGCGCCGCTCCGGCAGGGCGCGCCGGGCTATCAGCCAGGCGACGTAAAGCACCCCGGCGCCGCAGAGGACGCCCAGGCCCGCCGCGGCGACCTCCGGTGGAACGCCGAACAGCGCCGGGACGGCCAACAGCAGGATCCAGAGCAGGTTGGAGTAGGCCTCGTCGCGAACGCCCGGATTATAGACCAGCCCCTCGCCCTGGACCAGATTCTCCACGTAGCGCAGGGAGATGAAGGCGTCTTCGTTGAGGTTGTAGTTGAGCAGGGCCCAGACGCCCCAGAGCAACACCAGGGCCGCTATGACCCAGCGGGGGCCGCGGTTCTCCCGACTGAAGAAATCCAGCTCCATCAAACCTTCAACGAGGTCGTCGCTCAGCCCAGCCGTTCGGCGGCGGCATCCAGATCCGCCGGAGCGCCGACGCCCAGAACCTTGAGTCCCTTGGCCGAGCGCTTCATCAAGCCGGCGACGACTTTGCCGTGGCCGAATTCGACGGCCAGCTTCACGCCGCGCCGCTCCAGCCAGCGGGCGTCGTCGAGCCAACGCACCGGTTCGCAGACCTGGCGGGCCAGGGTGCGCTTGATGGCGGCGACGCCGTCGGCGGGCTCGCCGTCGACGTTGGTCGGCACGGGAAAGCCGGGCTCGCTCAGGTCGAAGCTCTCCAGCACCTCGGCCAGCCCCTCGGCGGCGGCGGATATCAGCGAGGTGTGGAAGGGGCCGCTGACGTCGAGGACCACGGCGCGGCGGGCGCCGGCCTCCTTGGCGACGGGCACCAGGGCTTCCAGGGCCGCCCGCTCGCCGGCGACGACGATCTGTTTGGGGGAGTTGACCGTGGCCAGTTCGAGACGGCCGGCGTCCTCCACCCGGGGCAGCAGCTCGCGCACCGCGGCTTCGTCGAGGCCGATCAGGGCGGCCATCGTCCCCGGGTTCTCCCGGGCGGCGTCGCGGATCAGCTCGCCCCGGCGTCGTACCAGCCGCAGGCCGTCGGCGAAACTGAAGGTCCCGGCGGCGGCGTAGGCCGAGTATTCGCCCAGAGAGTGACCGGCGGCGCAGCTCCACTCCAGCTTCGGCAGGCGCTCGGTCAGGCAGCGCCAGGCGGCGCAGCTGACGGTGTAGATTGCCGGCTGGGCGTTTTCGGTGGCCGTGAGCTCCTCGGCCGGCCCGTTGAACATCAACTCGCTGAGCCGGAAGCCCAGAACCTCGTCGGCCTCGTCGATGACCTCACGTGCTGCGGGCAGGGCGTCATAGAGTTCGCGGCCCATCCCGACGGCCTGGGACCCCTGACCGGGAAATAAGGCGGCGGGTTTCATCTTAGCAATCACTCCTTAGCAATCACTCCAGGTTGAAGATAACTTGGGCGTAAACCTCGAAATGCTGGGCGTCGACACTGCCGGGGACGTCGATATCGGGATCATCGACGCTGATCGTCGGGTACTCGCCGGTGAAATGGTATCCCACGCCGACACCGACCCAGATGATCTCCTTGATGCGAAACTCGCCGGCCAGCTGGGCGTGGAGGCCGTGGGCGTCCTCGAAGCCCGTACCCAGGGAGTCGAGCAGACTGGAGGAGAAGGTGTATCCCAGGGCGGGACGCAGGCGCCAACGCTCGGCTAGATCGATGGTGGTGTAAAGGTCGGCGCTGAACAGATAGTGGCCGACGGGTATATCGCGGTCCTCCTCGACGGCCCACTCGAAGGCCGAGATGTCGATTTGGAACTTGGCCCCGATGATACCGGCGTAGGACAGCCCGACCTCGAAGCGACCCAGGGCCGAGGATTCCTCGGCGCCGGTAGGCAGGGTGTCGGAGATGGTCTCCAGATAGCCCACCCCGAGACCCAGGTGGATGCCGAGATTGCTGGCCGGGGCTTCGGGAACCGGCTCCACGGCCCCGGCGGCGAGAGGCGTGAGGAGAGCGAGAAGGATCGGGATCAGGCGCTGCATCTAGGCGCTCCCTGTTGGGGTGACGAAGCTGCTACGCTGGAAAAACCCCGCCGGTTCATTATCGCATATCCCCCCGGCTCCTGGGAACCGTTGATAAGGCCTTGCCGCGGGCTCCGTTAAAAATGCAACACGTCCGGACGGATCTCGGCCGTCCGGACGCGGTTACTATCGTGTTAGATAATCCAGCGCAACAGGTTGCCGGCCCAGGTGAAACCGGCGCCGAAGGTCGTCGTGCAGACCAGATCGCCGCGTTTGAGTCGCCCGTTGCGGTAGGCCTCGTCCAAACAGATCGGAATGGTGGCCGCCGAGGTGTTGGCCTGGCGCTCGATATTGACGAAGGCCCGCTCCTTGGGAACCTTCAAGCGCTTGCGCACGCCCTCGATGATGCGGATGTTGGCCTGGTGCGGCACGAGGAGGTCGAGATCCTCGGGCTTGTAACCGGCCTGCTCCAGCACGTTGAGCGCCGCCTCGACCATCGCCCTGACCGCCGCCTTGAAAACGTCGCCGCCGGACATATGAATGTAGTGCATCTTGCGCTCGACGGTCTCGTGGGTGGCCGGATTGGCCGAGCCGCCGGCGGGCTGGATGAGGAAACGGCCGCCGGAGCCGTCGGCCCGCAGATAATTGGCCAGCACTCCCTCCTCCTCGACGGCGGAGACCACGGCGGCGCCGGCGCCGTCGCCGAAGAGGACGCAGGTGCCGCGGTCCTCCCAGTTGGTAACGCGCGAAAGAACCTCGACGCCGACGACCAGCACGTGTTCGCACTGACCGCTCTTGATCAGGCCGTCGGCCACGGCCAGGCTCGAGGCGAAACCGGCGCAGCCCGCCGAAAGGTCGAAGCCCCCGGCGTTGACCGCACCCAGCTTGTCCTGCAGCACGCAGGCCGTCGAAGGGAAGAGGTAGTCCGGACAGACCGTGGCCAGGACGATGGCGTCAAGGGCCGCGGCCTCCAGACCGGCGCTTTCCAGGGCCCGGCGGGCGGCGATCAGTGACAGATCGCTGGCCGCCTGGTCGTCGGCGGCGATGTGACGCTCGCTCATCCCCGTGCGGGTCTTGATCCACTCGTCCGAGGTCTCGACGAGCTTTTCCAGGTCGTGGTTGGTCAGAACCTTCTCGGGCAGATAGGAACCGATGCCTGTGATCCCGGCGTTGGGCATGTTAAAACCTCTCCGGTTTCTGGTGCTCGGACCGACTCTATCCTGATGACTGGAGGGCCGGAGGATAGGCGACTGACGGGTGGAAAAACTCGCTGAACGAAGCAAGCGGCTCGAACACTAAAGCTGACGGCTGACGGCGAAACCGCCGCGGGGAGACCTTTGAAGCGATCAGCAACGAGTCGCGCAGCCACCGGCGCCGGAACCGGCACGGTTTTTGCGACGTCGATACCCGCTGTGCGTTCGGTGGGGTGCGGCTTTGCAAAAACCGTGCCGGTTCCGGCTCGCGCAAGATGATCGAGGATCAGCGATAGCTCCGGGGGGTCTCAAAGGTCTCCCCGGCGTTGGCGCGGCTACGGCGCCTGCATGCGCTCGCTGATCCGGCGGTTGATCTCGGCCTCCATCAGCCGGCGGGCGACCTTGCAGGCGTTCTTGACGGCTTCGGCGTCGGAGGAGCCGTGGGCGATGATGCTGATGCCGTTGACGCCGAGGAGGGGCGCACCGCCGATGGAGGAAGGATGGGCCACGGTGCGGAAGTGGTTGATCGCGGGCTTGATCAGCAGGCCGCCCAGCAGGGCCAGGGGCCGCTTGTTCATGCCCTGGCGCAGGTGGTGGAAGACCCAGCGCGAGGCGGATTCGCTGAATTTTAACAGGATGTTGCCGACGAAGCCATCGCAGACCAGGACGTCGGCTCCGCCGGTGTAGACCCCGCGGCCCTCGACCATGCCGACGAAGTTGAGGTCCTGTTTGGTGTCGAGGAGTTTGTAGGCCTCGCGGACCATCTCGTTGCCCTTGGAGGCCTCCTCGCCGATGGAGATCAACCCGACGCGGGGCTGCTGGACGCCGAAGACCAGCTCGAGGTATAGGGCGCCCATCACGGCGAAGCCGACGAGGTGGCTGGGTCGGTTCTGGGCGTTGGCTCCGGCGTCGATCAAGACGCCCCAACCGTGAGTACCGGGGAAGGCCACGCCGATGGCGGGGCGTTCGACGCCGGCCAGGCGTCCCAGATGGAGGATCGAGCTGGCGACCTGGGCGCCGGTGGAGCCGCAGGAGACCACGGCTCCGGCGGCGCCGCGCTTGACGAGGCGGGTGGCCACGGCGATCGAGGCGTCGCGCTTGCGCTTGAGGGCGTAGGTCGGCGACTCGTGCATGTCCACCAGCTCGGCAGCGGGCTCGATATTCCAGTCGTCGGGGTGCTGTCCCTGACGGCGCAGTTCCGCGGCGACCGCCGTGTCGTCACCGACGAGGATCAGTTCGCCGACGCCGTTGCGCCGCGCCAGGATGGCTCCGGATACGGTCGAGCGGGGGGCGTCGTCGCCGCCCATCACGTCGAGGGCGATGGGTGGAGTTGCCTGCTGATGGGGGGGTTCGGGCACGGCGTTCCGCGGTATAGGGCGACCGGTGGGCGGAGAGACTCACGCGCCGACCGGTCGTGGGTGTTTGACGGTTACTCTTCCTGCTTGACGGGGATGATGATCTGGCGGCCCTTGTAGTAACCGCAGGCGGCGCAGATGCGGTGGGGCAGCTTGGCCTCGCCGCAGTTGGGACAGGAGGTGAGCTGGGGCACCGCCAGGCTGCGTACCCAGTGGGCCTTGCGCATGTCCCTTTTGGAGCGGGACTTCCTTCTTTTCGGTACTGCCATGTTGACTCCTTCGCGCCGGATTGTTTACCGACGTTGCTTTTCGACCAGTTCCTTGGTGTCCCGGGCGATGACGAGTTCTTCGTTGGTCGGAATCACCCAGACGCCCACGCGGCTGTCGGCGGCGGTCACCCGGCCCTCGAAGCCGCTGCCCGGGGCGGCGGCGTCGTTGGCTTCGTCGTCGAGCTCCAGACCCAGAAAACCCAGGGGATCGCAGACCAGTTTGCGGGTGATGGGTGAATTTTCGCCGACGCCGGCGGTGAAAACAACGGCGTCAAGTCCACCCATGGCGGCGGCGTAGGCGCCGATGTACTTGCGGATGCGGTAGCAGTAGATCTCGAGGATCTCGGTGCAGCGCGGGTCTTTTTCGAAGTAGCGGTCCTCGATGTCACGCATGTCGATGAACTCGCCCTCGGAGAGCCCCTTGACCCCGGACTGGCGGTTGAGCAGGCTGTCGACCTCTTCGGCGGAGAGGTTTTCCTCGCGCTGTAAGAACAGGGGGATCGCCGGATCGATGTCACCGCAGCGGCTGCCCATCACCAGGCCCTCGAGGGGAGTGAAGCCCATCGAGGTGTCCAGGCTTATCCCGCCGTCGACGGCGGCCACGGAGGCCCCGTTGCCCAGGTGGCAGGTGATGATCTTGAGCCCGGCGGGATCCCGGCCCTCGAGTTCGGCGCAGCGAGCGGCCACGTAACGGTGGCTGGTGCCGTGGAAGCCGTAGCGCCGCACCCCGTAACGCTCGTAGACCCACAGCGGCAGGGCGTAGAGGTAGCTGGTCCGCGGCATGCTCTGGTGGAAGGCCGTATCGAAGACGCCGGCCTGGTCCACCGTGGGCATCAGCTCGCCGACGGCGTCGATACCCTTGATGTTGGCGGGGTTGTGCAGCGGGGCCAGCGGGATGCACTCCTGGAGCTTGGCGTAGACCTCATCGTCGATGAGCATGCTGCCGGCGAAGCTCTCGCCGCCGTGGACGACGCGGTGGCCGACGGCATCGATGTCGTCGGTCGATTCGATGACCTGTTGCTCGGAGGCGGTCAACATTCTGATGATGTAGTCGATGGCCGTGGTGTGGTCGGTGATTTCCGCCGGCTCGCGGACGATCTTATCCGTTCCGGTCTTGTACTTGATCCGGGCCTGACCGGCGCCGATACGCTCGACGAGCCCCTTGGCCATCACCTGCTCCTTGGTCATCTCCAGCAACTGGAACTTGACCGACGAGCTGCCGCAATTGAGCACCAGGATGTTCATCTTCTCGGTCTCCCCTCGCCTGTAACCCCGGTTAGTCGAACATATAATAAATATGCGGTACTGTTTTCATCCGCTGTTAAATCCGCGGGTTAGTCCGCAGTTTTCGTCCGCGGTTTTCGTCTGCGGTTTTCGTTCGCGGTTTTCGTTCGCTGCGGCTGATTTTAGATATTCGCCGGTGCGATAGCCTAGCACAGCGCCCATGGCAAGTCAAGCGAGGGCGGCCCATTGGGCCGCCCTCACCAGGCTCGTTCGCATCCGCGGACGCGGGGGGTCAGCGTTCGATGACGAAACGCTCGAGCTCCTCGCCGACCCCGGTCTTGACACGCAACAGATAGAGGCCGGTGGTCATCCCGGCGGTGTCCAGGGCGATCTCGTGGCGGCCGGCGGCCAGGGGACCGCGTTGCAGGGTTCTCACACGTCGTCCGGCCAGGTCGTAGACCGCCAGCTCGACCTCATCGGCCGCGGCCAGCTCCAGACTGATCACGGCGTCGTTGCGCACGGGCGAGGGATTGACCCGCAGGTTTTGCACCCCGACGCCGGCGTCGGAGCCGGGCGGGACTTCCGGGTGATCGAACTGCGGATCGCGGGGGTTGGCGTCGATGCGGAAGAAGATGTCACGATCGCTGTCCAGGTCCGGGGTATAGTGGTAGAACTGGTAGAGATTCTGGTTGCCGTCGGAGGCCAGGACGACCGACGAGTAGTAACCGTCCTGGTCGGTCAGCCGCTCGGGACGCGAGAAGTTGTAGGGGCCGATGCGGGATTCGTACAGGGCGTGGTATTCGTCGAGGTGATCCAACCAGATGAGGCGCATGCCGTTGTAGGAGGGCTCGAGATTGCCCAGCCGCGACTTGGTGTCGTTCCCGGTCATCAGGAAACGGCTGCCCCATTGGTCGTCGGGCGCGCTGAGCGGTTTGACCGTATAGAAGGTCTGGTAGTGATCGCTGGGTTCGACGGCCTTGTTGTAGGCCAGGAACAGATTATCGCGGTAGATCTCCAGGTCGCAGGATTGGCCGTCGTCGATGATCACCTCTGATCCCCAGTCGCCGTCGGCCGGCTTGTGACGGTAGTAGACGGACCAGCCGTTACGTGCGTTGCGATCGTCGCTCCAACTCAGGTGCAACCCGTCGAAGCGGTCAATCAGCAGCGACAGTCCAAAGCGGTTATGCGAACCCACGTCGGTCAGCTGCTCGATGGCCCCCAGTTGGCCGTCGACGACGGTGGTGTAGAATATCTCGAAGCTGTCGATCCAGCCGCTGTAGTAGTTACCCTCGACCCAGAACAGATGGACTACGCCGGCGCTGTCCATGGCGGCCACCGGGTGAACGTTCCAGCGGCCGGAATCCTGGGAGATGGGTTCGGCGCCGCGCCACTGATCGGCGGCGGCGTCGTAACGGTTCCAGTACAAATCGAAGTTGTCGTTGACCATCGTATCGTACCAGAAGACGTTGATATCACCGTCGTCCTCGACGACGAGGACGGGCAGATGGGACTGGCCCGGAGCGTCGGAGAGGTTGACGGGTTCGCTCCAGACGCCGCTATCCAGCTCATAGGCAGTGTAGTAGACATCCCGGTTGTAAAAACTGCCCGGAGTATCATCGGCGTAGTAGACGTAGTGCAGCACGCCGTCCTTGACGACGGCGCTGGTACGGGTGTTGTAGGAGATGAACTCGTTGGTCGGTTCATCGAGCAGCCTGTCCGGCGTGGCCCAGTTGTGAGCCCCGACGGTTACGGCGAGCAGCGCAACCACAATGACGATTGTTCG
>WJLX01000141.1 GCA_014728225.1 Candidatus Coatesbacteria bacterium
ACGTACTGGTAGCCGTCGGGGTTGACCACGGGGATGATCCAGACCTCGCGGTTGTCGACGATGTCGGTGACCTCGTCGTCAGAGCCGTAGTTCTCGCACAGGTATTCGGCGAACAGGTAGTTCACCACGGGGGTCGAGATCTCGCGGGCGTGGTGGCAGCCGTTGAGCATCACGTCGGCCTCGCCGGTGTCGTCGGTGCCGACGTTGTCGGAGATCTTGAGGCCGTAGATGTGACGACCCTCCTCGGTCGGCAGGCCCCACTCGTCAGTGAAGTCGTAGAGTTCGCAGATGGCCGGGTAGGAATCGGCCAGGTCGGTGATGAACTTAACGATCTCGCCGTGGTCCATATAGCCCGAGGGCAGGTCGTTGGAGCCCTCGATGACGGCGCGCAGGGCGGCGGAGACGTCGTCGTAGAGCACCTCCTGCTCGGTCAGACCGGCTGAGTAGAGCAGGTGGCGGTCCACTTCATCGATGACGATGTCGACGGCCTGCTCGTCGAGCATCCAGCCGGCAACGTCGAAATCGCTCCAGTTGATGCTCTCCTGGAGCTCGCGGTCGATGTAGCACCGGATGAGCATGGTGCTGCCCAGGGCCGGCAGGACGAGGAAGGTGAGCAGTAGACAAGCGAGAATCTTGCGCATGGGGCTCCGAAAGTGGGGGTAAGGGTCTGCGGCAACGGTGTAGAATTAGCATAAAAAACGGCCGCCTTCAAGCCACGGCGGCCGAATATATCTAAAAGATGCCTCAGCGGCCGTCGGCGGACCGCCGGGGCCGCGTGGGCTAGTCCAGGTTATGCTTGCGGCGCAGACGCTCGTACTCGCGCTCGACGGCCTCGCCGCTCTCGAAGCCGGTCAGGGCGACCACGGCGTGGATCAGCACGGCGACGGCCCAGCCCGCCGTGGGCCAGATCGCCCACCAGTTGATCCGCGCATCACCCATCTGGGTGATATAGTTCAGCGCCCACAGCCCGGCGTTGATGACCAGGTAGACCAGCAGGTGCATCTTGAACTCGGCCCGGGCCTTGGCCTGCTTGCGCAGGCGTTTCTCCAGGCGCTTGTCCTCCAGCGGTTCCACGACGCCTCCCTCGGTCAGGCCGCGCCGACGGCGCAACCGGTAATACTCGCGCTCCGTCAGGGATTCCTCGTTCAACCCGGTGAAGGCCGAAAACAGGTGGAACATCAGGCCGATCCCCCAGCCCAGGGTCGGCCAGATCGCCCACCAGTAGATGGCGCGGTCGTTCATCTGAGTCAAGTAGTTGATGGCCCACAGGGCGCCGATGATAATGACGAAAGTCAGCAGGTGGCGCTTGAACTCGACGCGCTCCCTGGCCTGTTTGCGCAGGCGCTTCTCCAGGCGTTCGTCCCGTTCGTTTTCGTACCCTTCCATTCCCCTCCTCAGTTACGGACGTAATCTGCAGGTAAAGACGCCGCACACTGCTCCCGGCTCGGCAAAACAGCCCGGTGAAACGTAACTTGTCGCAGTTACAGCGGGCGGAGTTGGCACGGTTTTTGCGATAACCGTGCCTTGCCGCCGCCCCCGGGTACGCTGCGATTTGCAAAAACCGTGCCAACTCCGCCCGCCCAAGGTTTGGCGAGGGTCATTGCGCCGGGGCTGTTTTGCCGAGCCGGCGGCGGCCGCTTCAACCGAAGAGCGCGGTCTGTTGGACGGCGCGCCAGCTCCAGCGGTGGGCCGGGCAGGGGCCCAGGCGGCGCAGGGCTTCGAGGGCCTGGGTGCCGTAGCCCTTGTTGGCGGCGAAGCCGTAGCCGGGGTACAGCTCATCCAGGCGGACCATCAGCCGGTCGCGGTAGACCTTGGCCAGGATGCCGGCGGCGGCGATGCTGGCGATGCGGCCGTCGCCGCCGACGATGAAGCGGGCGGGTACGTTGAGGCTGTGTTGATGCAGGTGTTGGGGCGGACCGTCGACCAACAACAGGCGGGGCCGGGTGGCCAGTTCCGCAACGGCCCGACCCATGGCGGCGAAGGAGGCGCCGATGACGTTGAGGCGGGCGATCTGGCCGGGGCAGGCGTGGGCGACGGCCCAGGCGGCGGCGTGGTTTTCGATCTCGGCGGCCAGGCACGCGCGCCGCTTAGGGCTCAGGCGTTTGGAATCGTCCAGCCCGGCGGGCACGTCGGCCGGATCGAGGATCACGGCGGCGGCGGTCACCGGACCGGCCAGGGGACCGCGGCCGGCCTCGTCGAGACCGGCCACGGGGCCTTGCAGACTGTTTTCATAGGTGTAGTCCAGCATCAGCTCGCGGCCAGGGCGGCGATGAGTTCGAGGGCCAGCCGGCCGCCCTGGGGCCAGAAGGTCGCCGTACCGACACCCTGATCGAGGACGACGTCGTCCTCTTCGACGATGACGGCGCCGGAGTCCTCGCAGAGTTGGCGCTTGGCCCCGTAGGGGGCCGTCCGAATCCCGTCGAGGACGCCGGCCCGGGCCAGGGCTTCGACGGCGATCCCCGAGGCGGCCACCAGGGCGCCGGACTCCCGGGTCCGGCGCACGAGCCGGTGGACGCTTTCCAGCTTGGTCAGGCGTTCCATCCCCCGGGACTGCATTAGATACAGGGCGTCGTATTCAGCGGTTTCGTCGAGCTCTTCGAGCTGGAGATCGACGAGGATCTCGCTGCTGCCCAGACCGAAGAGCCGTCCTCCCGTGGAGGCCACCAGCAAGCGGGCGCCGGAGGCCAGCAACAGCCGGCGGACGTCGTAGAACTCGGGATCATAGAAGTGGCTGCCGACGCAGACGACGATGGTGCGGCCCGCGAGGGCGCCGTCGAGTTCGGCGGGCAGCTCGAGCCGTTCATCTTCGACTTCGGACTCGGCGGGCGCCGCCGCGGCGGCATCCTCCTCGGCGGGCGGGTCCTCGCCGCAGGCCAGACAAAGCGACAGGGCGATCGGGATGACAAGCAGATAACGCATGGTTTCACCTCGGCTCAGGCGCCGAATTTGGAATAACGGTTGGCCAGGTTGAGCAGGACGGGCAGCAGGTCGTCGCCGCGCAAGCGACCCAGGGAACCGGCGGGGCAGGTGAATTCGTCGAAGGTCTCGCCGCAGTCCGGGCGTACCGCGGGACCGTGGACCAGCAGGGGCACGGGATCACCGGCATGGTCCATGCACTCGCAAGGAGTGGAGTGGTCGGCGGTCACGGCGAGGATCGTCTCGCCCTGCCACAGCTCGCGCAGCAGGCCGAGGAGGCGGTCGACCATCTCGCAGGCCCGGATCTTCTCCCGGGGGTTGTCGTCGTGGCCGGCCAGGTCCGGGGCCTTGACGTTGCAGAAGATGAAGTCGTAATCGTCCCAGGCGGCGTTGATCGTCGAAGCCATGGCCTCGATGTCGGTGTCGAGCCCGCCGGTGGCGCCGGGGCATTCCAGCAGGTCCAGTCCCAGGTAACGGCCCAGCAGGCCGGTCAACAGGCCGACCTCGACCAGAGCGGCGGCGCGGACGCCCCGCAGCTCCGGGAAGGCGGGAATGTGGGGCACCAGTCCCCCGCCCCGGGGCAGGATGCAGTTGGCCGGGGGTTGACCGGCCCCTCGGCGCTCCTCGTTGAGTTCGTGCTCCTCGAGGACCCGATGGCTGAGGGCGACGAACTCGTTGACGGCCTCGGCGGTGCGCCGGGCGGCGGCGTACTCGGGATGTTCCTTGCCGACGCTGGGTTTGCAGTGATGGAGCAGCTCGTCCTCGACGTGGGGATCGACGTCGATCACCCGGCCGGAGAGCCCGTCGCCGCGTAGCACCAGGGCGGCGCGGTGGGCGATGGATTCACGGAACAGGGCCGTCACCCGGCCGTCGACGAGCTTGACGCCGTCGAGGGCCCGGGCCAGTTCCCGGGTGCCCTCCTTGATCCGTCCGGCGCGGCGGTCGCGGACGATCAATTCGCCGGAGCGCTCCTCGACGGTGGAGAAGTTGCAGCGGAAAGCCACGTCACCCTCGTGCAGGCGCAGCCCGACGCCGGCGGCCTCCAGGGGTCCACGGCCGGTGTAGTACTCGTAGGGGTCGTAGCCTAGCAGGGCCAGATGGGCGGTGTCGCTGCCGGCGCAGATACCGGGGGCGATGGGGTCCATCAGTCCCACGGTCCCGGCGGCGGCCAGCTCGTCGAGCACCGGCGTCTGCGCCGCGGCCAGGGGGGTGCGGCCGTCGAGTTCGGCGATGGGGCGGTCGCCCATCCCGTCGCCGACGATCAACAGGATCTTCCTTTGCTGCATGGTCAAACCTGCCCTTCATAGCTGGTGTTCATCAGGCGATCGAAGAGTTCGTATAGCGGCGGCGCGGCCAGGGCCGTGGCGCCGATGCGGCTGAGCATCGTCCAGCCGCCCGGGGGCGCCTGGGCACCGGTCAAACTGGCCAAGGCCCAGAGGATCAGCCAGGCGTAGAACCCGGCGGCGGCGACGGTGACGAAGCGCACCAGGGGGCTCTTGGGGTAGAGGCTTTCGCGCAACAGGGCGACGATGAGGGCCGTCGAGCCCAGGCAGAACAGCCAGGCCCCCAGGGGACCCCAGCCGCTGAAATCGAGCAGCAGACCGGCGGCCGCGGCGGTAAGCACGGCGGCGGCGGGTTTTTCGGTCAGCCCCAGGTAGCAGACGGCCAGCAGGACGAGCAGGGGCTTGAACAGCTCCCAGCCGCCCCAGAGGGCGAACAGGCCGCGCTCGAGGATTAGGGCCGCCAGTAGGGGAAGATAGCGCTTCACGGGGTCACCGAGAGTACCAGTTGACCGAACTCGGCGCCGGCGGGATCGGCGGGTCGACCGAGGCTGCAGGCGGCGTCCAGGGCGCCCGGTTCCCAGTCCACCCGGGTTACCCGCCCCAGGGGGATGCCCGCCGGCAGGCGGCCCAGCCCGCTGGTGACGGCCAATTCCCCCTGCCGTGGCAGAGTCTGACTGCCCAGGTGCCTGACCAACAACTCACCCTCGATGTATTCGGCCACGCCGTCGGCCCGGCAGGAGACCAGGCGCGCCCCGCAGGCCCCGGCCCGCGCGAGGGGGACGATTTCAGCGTAATCGTAAGCCAAGCCGCCGACGACGCCGGCCAGACGGCCGTCGATGATCAGGGCTTCGCCGCCTCGCAGTCCGTCGCTCGCGCCCGCGTCGATGGTCGGCGGCCGGTTCGCCGTCAACTCCACGGTCAGCAGGCGCCAGGGACTGCGCAGGCGCAGACCCAACTGCTCGCGCAGCGCCTGGTTCTCGGCGGCCAGCACCTCGGCCCGGGCCAGCTCCTGTTCGACGGCGGCTGTCCGGGCGATAACGGCCAGCTCGTCGTCCTCGTCGGCCAGGAAAGCGTCCCAGCGCTCTCCCAGGGTGGCCAAGGCGCTGGGCAGGGCGGCCAGCCCGGCACGCAGTTTCTCCAGCGGCGCGAGATCGACGGCGTCGGCCCAAACCAGCAGGGACGACAGCACCAGCAGTCCGACGACCAGGGGCGCCAGGCTGCGGACGTCGCTCATCTCAGGCCTCCTCGCCGCGCAGGACGACCTTGGCGAAGCGCTCGCCGTCGTCGATGATCTTGCCGGCTCCGGCGACGACGGTTGTCAGCGGGTTGTCGACCCGGGTGATGGTCAGCTTGGTCTCACTGGAGATCAGACGGTCCAGGTCGCGCAGCAGGGAGCCGCCGCCGGCCATGAACACTCCGCGATCGACGATGTCGGCGGACAGCTCGGGCGGGGTCTTCTCCAGGGTCTGGCGAACGGCGAGGAGGATGTTACCCACGGGTTCCGCAATGGCCTCGCGCACCTCGGCCGAGGTTATCTCCAGGGTCCGTGGCACGCCCTCGACGACGTCGCGGCCGCGGATCAGCATCGTTTCCTCCTCGTCCTGGGGAAAGGCGGTGCCGATCTTGAGCTTGATCGATTCGGCCGTCTGTTCACCGACGAGGAGGTTGTAGGTCTTGCGCAGGTACTTGTCGATGGCGGCGTCCATCTCGTCGCCGCCGATGCGGATGCTAGTGTTGGTGACGATGCCGGAGAGAGAGATCACGGCGACCTCGGTGGTTCCGCCGCCGATGTCGACGATCACGTTGCCCACCGGCTCGTGGACGGGCAGGTCGGCGCCGATGGCGGCGGCCATCGGTTCGTAGACCATCAACACCTCGCGGGCGCCGGCGTGGAGGGCGGAGTCGCGCACGGCGCGCTTCTCGACCTCGGTGATCCCCGAGGGGACGCAGATCAGCGTCCGCGGTCGGATCAGCCGCCGCCGACCGTGGCTTTTCGAGATGAAGTACTTGAGCATCCGCTCGGTGACTTCATAGTTGGCGATCACACCGTCCTTCATCGGCCGCAGGGCGCTGATCGTCCCCGGGGTGCGCCCGAGCATCGTCTTGGCCTCCAGGCCGACGGCGATCACCTGCTGGGTGTCGCGCTTGAGGGCGACCACGGAGGGCTCGTCGATGACCACGCCCTCGCCGCGGACGTAGACCAGCGTGTTGGCCGTGCCCAGATCGATGGCGATGTCGTGGGAGAACAGACCGAAGATGGCGCCGAGTAGGCCCACGTTGCCCCCTAGTTTCCGTCGGTGCTGGTGAAAGGACCGGGTTGGCCGATGTCGTAGATTCCCATCCAAAAAACCCTCTCGTCGAAGATATAACTGTAGGGATCGGAGAGGAAGACCCGCTGGTCGGCCCGGACGGTGATGCTGTCGCCACCGCCGTGAAGCCGTGAAGGCAATTCCAGTGTGAAGCTCTCGAGACCCTTGCTCATCAGGGCGTGATGGGCGAAGAATTCCACACGGTTATTGCGGAAATACTCGGCCAGACGCCCTTCGGCCAGTACACGCTGATAATCGTAGTCGTTGACCAGGCCGTCGAGGTTGATGGTCGGACGCTGGCTGAAGTAACCGAAGATGCCGGCGTCGCGCATGGCGAAGACGGTGCCGGGCGGGGTATTGCGGCGGGCCCACAGCGCCCCCTCGTAAGCGGCGCGGTGAAAGTCGGCCCCGCGCTGACTGAAGGAGATTACGTGGCCGGCGACGACCGCCGCCGCGGCCAGGATGGTCAGGCTCAACCGCAGCCAGCGGCGGCGCTCGAAGAAGGCGGAAAAGACATCACCACCGAAGAGGGCCAGCAACGGTACGCCGAGCGCCACGGCGTAATAAGGGAAGGCCGCCCAGTGGATGAAGAAGACGTTGTAGGCCAGAAAGAGCAGATAACCCCAGGCCAGTATCCCCACCAGCGGCCCTTGTCGACGGTGCCGGGCGGCGAACCAGACCAGGGCCGCCAGACCGAGGATGCCGAGTTCCCGGAAGATCAGCAGGTTGCCGTAGAAGAATCCCGGTACGGGGAAACTGGTTTTCAAGCTCCCCGATAGGGGCAACAGGTGGCCGAAGGTCAGCTGGTTCCAGAGCAGCAAGCCGACCAGGGCGATCATGGTCGGGGCGAACAAGCGCAATCCACGGCGGATGAAACCCGACCAGCCACCGTGGCGTTGCCTATCGCGGATGAAGGAGAGCAGGAAATAGATCCCGGCGGTCAGGTGGAGGAAGGCCGTATCCAGGCGGGCCAGAAAAACCAGGCCCAGCAGAATCCCCACCGCCCATTCGATCCGTGGGAGGCTCTCCAGGCGCAACAGCGCATGCCGATCCGCCAGCTCGACCGCCGTCAGCAACAGCGGCAGTGCGATCGCCATCTCCATGCCGCTGCCGATGTTATGGATGATCATCGGCCAGCTGAGGCAGATGATGACGAACAACCCCGTCCGTTCTCCGTAACGACGGTTGACGAGGCGGTGCAGCAGGATCAGCGAATAGGCGGCCAACAGGTAGTTGAGCGTCAGGATCAAGCGATAGGACCATTCGACCCCGATACCCAACAGGTGGGGCAGGGCGCAAACGAGCTGCCAGAGTGGATGGAAGCCGTTGGTCTGGTGCAGACCGTCGAAGGTGAAGCCCCGCCCGGCGGCGAGGTTCTGACCGATTTTGAGGTAGTACAACACGTCATCGTAGACGTAATGCACCAGCTGGCCCAGCGGCAGGGCCAGAACCATGGCCAGCTTGTAGCCGATGATAACGGCCAGCGCCAGTAAACCGAGGCGGCGGTAACGCCGTTGCGTGTCTTCGGTGAGGGTAAGCGGTTGGTCGTTCACTGTTGAGGACCTCGGAAGATTGCTCGAAAAACCCGATCATCGAAGCGCCGCACACCAGCGGAAGGCCGGCCGTCAGTGCGCTCCGCTATAATGGTGACACGGACAAATATAGCAGAAAGCACCGATTAGTGTAACTCATCAGCCCGGCGGATTGGAAATCCATCCCCCAACCGGGCCGTCTCACAGCCTCGGTCGGTGACAAACAAGAAGCGGTCCCCCGAAAGGGGACCGCGGTGGCGCGCCCGGCAGGATTCGAACCTGCGACCTACGGATTCGTAGTCCGGCGCTCTATCCAACTGAGCTACGGGCGCGGGATCGACCGCCGAAGCGGTCGTAACACTACAGGTACCGATGGCGGAGAGGGAGGGATTCGAACCCTCGGTGCACCTATTAAGCGCACAATCGCTTAGCAGGCGATCACCTTCGGCCTCTCGGTCACCTCTCCGCGGGGCCACTGGTGAACAGGTACCGCCCGTTTGATGGGCCAGGGGATTATACCGACGCCGCAGGCCGGAGGTAAAGGAAAAAACCGCCCCGGCAATGTCGGGGTGAAAGCTGCGCTCGGTTGACAACTGCTTGACCAAGCGGCCTCGCGGTTCGAGGCGCGAACCTTTGAAAAACAGCCTCGCCCGGCTTCAACCGCGCCCGCCAGCCGCGCGAGCCGGAACTGGCACGGTTTTTGCAGCTCCGGACCCGTCCGGACGTTTAGCGGCACAGGATTGCGCAAAAACCGTGCCAGTTCCGGCGGCTTGGGCTGTTGTCAGGTGTTATCGAATACGGGGGCTGTTTTTCAAAGGTCCGCCCGAATGCTGGTAAGAGAAGCCGCGGAAGTCGCTGAAGCCGTTTTGGGATAGGCGCTCGGTAAGCACCTGGTGGCCGCGGTCTGGATCGTTCGCTGATACGGCGAGAGTTGACACCGGCTCGCTGATAACACTCAGCCCCGGCGGGGGGCTTGGGGTGATGTTGGGTCCGTTTGTCTCCGCGGTTACTTTTTATGCTTGCTCCCCGGAGATATTCCAGTACTTGTTGTGGTGGGGGCTGTTACAACCTGCGCCGAAAACCACGTTACCACGTAGTTGATAAACGTGCATTGCTCTTCAGGCTCTTCAGAACAATCCAGCCCCGGAAGCAGCTCAGCTCCGGTGATCAAGCCGTCTTGGTGGTGAAGCGGCCCCGGAAGCAGCTCAGCCCCGGAAAAACTCAGCCCCGGTGGCGGAGGGCACAGGATTCGAACCTGCAAGGGCCTTTTGCGGGCCCGGCGGATTTCAAGTCCGCTGCCTTACCAGTTAGGACTAGCCCTCCGCGAGGGTAATTCGAATCCCGGCCGCCGGTTTTCTTACTCGGTGATTTTCTTTTTGAGTTTGATGACGCGGGGTTCGGCGAAATCGTCGCCCATCTCGCAGAGTTCGACGTAGGAGACCTCGGCGCCGTCGCCTTTACGGAAGCCGCGGGGGATGATGCGGACGAAGCCGCCTTCGCGGTTGTCGTAGCGTGGCAGGACGACATCGAAGAGCTTGCGGGCGGCCTTGCGGTCGTTGGCCAGGGCGGTGTAGACGGCGCGGCGCGCGGCGGTGGAGCCGGCGCGGGCCTTGGCTAGTTGGCGATCGGCGTAGCTTTTGAGTGCCTTGGCTTTGGTGTGGGTGGTCTCGATGCGCTCGTGGCGGATGAGCGAGCGAAAGAGGTTGCGCAGCAGCGCCCTGCGGTGGGGGGCGTTGCGTCCGAGTTTGTAGCCGCTGTGACGGTGTCTCATGGTGTGCCTTTAGCTGAAACGGGCCGTGGCCGCGTTAGTCCTCGATATAGTTGGAGGTGTCCATCCCGAGTTCCAGGCCGTAGCCGTCGAGGAATTCCTGGATCTCGGCCAGGGATTTCTTGCCGAAGTTGCGGTACTGGAGCAGCTCGGATTCGGTTTTGGCCACCAAATCGCCGAGGTTGTTGATGTTGGCTGCTTTGAGGCAGTTGGCCGAGCGGACGGAGAGTTCGAGATCGGAGACGGGGCGGGCGAAGAGCTCGCGCATACGGCGGCGTTCCTCGTCCTCTCGTTCCTGCTGTGGTGTTTTGCGGGCCTCGGCGGAGCTGATGACGGAGAAGAAGTCGATCAGGATGCCGGCGGCGTTCTCGAGGGCCTCACGCGGAGTGAGGCTGCCGTCGGTGGCGATCTCGACGGTCAGCTTGTCGAAGTTTGTCATTTGGCCGACGCGGGTTTCATCGACGGTGTAGTTGACCTTGCGGATGGGGGTGAAGACGGCGTCGATGGGGATCATGCCGATGAAGTCGTGCTCCTCGGGAAGCTCGATTTCATGGGCGGTCAGGTAACCGCGGCCGTTCATCAGCAACATCTCGATCTCGAGCACGCCGTCGTCGTCGAGGGTGGCGACGTGGGCCTCGGGATTGAGGATATGGAAGCCGGCGGGAAGGTGGAGGTCGGCGCCGGTTACCTCGCCGGGGCCCTCGGCACGGATGCCGACGAGTTGGGGTTCGACGGTGTCGATATCGGCGGAGAAGACGAGTTGGCGCAGGTTGAGGATGATGTCGGAAACATCCTCGACGACGCCGTCGAGGGTGTCGTATTCGTGCTTGGCGCCCTCGACGCGGACGGCGACGACGGCGAAGGAGCTCAGGCTGGATAACAGTACGCGCCGCAGGGCGTTGCCTACGGTGGTGCCGAAGCCTGAGGCCAGCGGTTCGAAGATGAACTCGGCCCGGTTGGGGTTGTTGTCATCCTCGTTGAGCTGGACCTTGACGTCAGTTTGTAAGACCTTGCCGATGATCATCTTACCTTACGTCCCGTCGGAAGCGGTCCGCGCGCCGGGCGTCGCGGACGTCAATCTCGCCAAAGCGGGCGGGCAACCGAAGCTGTAAGTCGACCCACCCGCGAAGAAAGCAGGTATTAACGCGAATATAGCTCGACCACGAGCTGCTCGTTGAACGGCATGGCGATGTCGTCGCGCTGTGGCAGCCGGGAAACGGTGATTTCGAGTTTGTTGCGATCGACCTCGAGCCAGGAAGGCGCCTGGGGTTGGAGCTTTTCGAGGCGGAACTTGACCTGGGGGACGGTGCTTGACTTTTCACGGATCTTGAGCACGTCCTCTTCGGCGAGGCGTTGGCTGGGGATATTGACCTTGCGCCCGTTGAGTTCGAGATGGCCGTGCCGGATGAGCTGGCGGGCCTGCTGGCGCGTGCCGACGAAGCCGGAACGGAACAGGACGTTGTCCAGCCGGGTCTCGAGCATGATCAACAGGTTGTGGCCGGTGATGCCCTTGGATTGCTCGGCCTTCCTGTAGGTGTTGAAGAACTGGCGTTCGAGCAGTCCGTAGGTGCGGCGAATGCGCTGCTTCTCGCGGAGCTGGAGTCCGTAGGAGGAGCTGCGGCGCCGCCGGCGGCGGCCCTGCTGTCCCGGTGGGTTGGGGCGACGCTCCATAGCGCACTTGGCGGTGTTGCAGCGCTGTCCTTTAAGGTACAGCTTGACGCCCTCGCGGCGGCAGAGTTTGCAGTTGGGTCCGGTGTAGCGAGCCAAAGGGTTCCCTCCTGTGAAGCGGCTAGAGGCGACGCCGCTTCTTGGGGCGGCAGCCGTTGTGGGGCACGCTGGTGATGTCCTTGATGGCGGTGATGCCCAAACCGGCGGCGGAGAGCCCGCGGATGGCGGATTCGCGTCCGGAGCCGGGGCCCTTGATGTGGACCTCGACCTTGCGGATGCCGGCGTCGAGGGCCTTTTTGGCGCAGTTGCCGGCGGTGACCTGGGCGGCGAAGGGGGTGGACTTCTTGGAGCCCTTGAAGCCGGCGGTGCCGGCGCTACCCCAGCCGATGACCCGACCGTCGAGGGTGGTCACGCTGATGATGGTGTTGTTGAAGGAGGAGCGGATATTGATTATCCCCTCGGGGCTGCCCTCAACGAACTTGATCGAACGCCGGCTGCGTCGTGCTGACATTTCCTTACCTCTCTGGAGTTGCGCCGGGCGGGCTAGACTTTGGCGCGCCGGGCACCGACGGTGCGCTTGGGTCCCTTGCGGGTGCGCGCGTTGGTGCGGGTGCGTTGGCCGTGAACGGGCAGACCGCGCTTGTGGCGCAGGCCGCGGTAGCAGTTGATGGCCATCAGGCGCTTGATGTTGCGGGCCACGGAGGCGCGCAGGGTGCCCTCGACGGTGTAATCGTTCTCGATCACGTTACGCAGCCGCGTGATCTCATCGTCGGTGAGGTCCTTGGTGGCGGTGCCCCGGGGAACCTCGGCCTTGTCACAGACCTTGCGGGCGCTGGTGCGACCGATGCCGTAGATGTAGGTCAGGCTGATCTCAACCCGTTTGTTGTTGGGAAGATCGACGCCGGCGATGCGAGCCATCGGTCTCCTTTATCCTTGTCGCTGCTTGTGGCGCGGGTTCTTGCAAATGACGCGAACGACGCCGCGGCGCTTGATGACGCGGCACTTGTCGCACATGGGCTTGACTGAGCTGCGGACCTTCATGGTGCTCCTCCGCTGGATGCGGAAATCTCCCCGTTGGGTCGTCGGCGACCCGGAGGAGTCGACTTGCGTTATAGACCGAATGATGACCGAATGCTGCCGGAACAGGCGGGTTTTAGTCTCGTATAACCGGTCCTTTTCGACCTAGGCCTGAACGATACTTGACCAACCACCGCCCAACCAGCCGGATAACGGACCGTCGGTGGGTACGCAGGCGGCGAGACGACGCCGCGTTGGTCGAACCCCGCGAGCGGAACCTTCGCTACTGCCGGGTGTGGCGCTGGCGGACCCGCGAGCCCCTCCCGACCATCGGCAAGCCCCTTACTTGAAGCGCCAGGTGATGCGGCCCTTGGTCAGGTCGTAGGGGGTGACTTCGACGCGGACCCGATCTCCGGGGAGGATGCGGACGAAGTTCATCCGCATCTTGCCGCAGATGTGGGCCAGGATGGAGCGGCCGTTGTCCAGCTTGACGCGGAACATCGCGTTGGGCAGGGCCTCGGTGACCACACCCTCGACCTGGATTACCTCTTCTTTGGCCATCGTGAGCTTGCTCTTTTGTTTGGGCTGTGCTCTCTATGTCGATGCGGGCGGCAAGTTTAAGTCAGGTCGGGTTGTCAAGTCAAGAGCGACACGGGTCTTTTTGGGCGTTATGTTCAGTCGAACAGGCCGTCGGCCGACCAGGGGGTGGTGACCTCACAGCCCTCGTCGGTGACGACGAGGCTGCGTTCGTAGTGGGCGCTGAGTCCGCCGTCGTAGGTGACCACGGTCCAGTTGTCGGCCAGGACCTTGGTGGCGATGGTGCCCATGTTAAGCATGGGCTCGATGGCCAGTCCGTCGCCGGGCTGGACGCGGGGGCCGCGGCCGGGCTTGCCGAAATTGGGGATCTGGGGCCGTTCGTGCAGCTTGCGACCCACGCCGTGGCCGGTGAAGTCGCGGACCACGTGATACCCACGGCTCTCAGCGTGGGTCTGCACGGCGGCGCCGATGTCACCGATATGGACGCCGGGGCCAACCAGAGCCACGGCGCGCTCCAGACACTCGTAGGTCGTCCGCATCAGCCGATGGGCCTCGGCGCTGATTTGACCGACGGCAACGGTCAGGGCGGCGTCGCCGTGGTAGCCGCCCAGGTAAGCGCCGACGTCGAAGCTGGCGATGTCGCCCTCGACCAGTCTGCGCTCACCGGGGATGCCGTGGACGATCTGCTCGTTGATAGAGATGCAGACGCTGGACGGGTAGCCGTTGTAGCCCTTGAATGAAGGCTTGGCGCCGGCGGTACGGATCAGCTCCTCGATCCGGGCGTCGATGTCGCGGGTGCGGGCACCGGGTTGGGCCAGCTCCCGACAGAGGTAGAGGGCGTCGACGACGATGGCGCCGCTGGCCCGCATGGCCGTCAGCTTCTGTCGCTGCGCTTCGGTCACCGCAGGACCCCCAGTTCGTTCAAGGCGTCGACGACGCGCCCATAGACGTTTTCGATCGGGCCGACGCCGGTAACCTGAGCCAGCGCTTTGCGCCCGGCGTAGTAATCGATCAGGGGCGCGGTTCGCTCGCGGTAGACCTCGAGGCGCCGCTGGACCGTCTCGGCGCTGTCGTCGCTGCGCTGAACGAGTTCGGCGTCGTCGGCGTCGCAGCGGCGGTCGCGCCGCGGCGGCTTGGTGATGCTGTTGTAAACGCGACCGCAAACCGGACAGCGAAGCCGGGCGGTCAAGCGGCGGACGACTTCCTCCTCCGGGACCTCGAGCGCCACGGCGCCGGCCAATTGCCCCGGAACCTCATTCATCAAGCCCTCCAGACGGCGGGCTTGGTTGAGATTGCGCGGGTAGCCGTCGAAGAGGAAGGCCTGTCCGGCGTCGGTGTTGAGCCGGCGACGCAGGAGCTCCTCGACGGTGTCGTCGTCGACCAGACGACCCTCCTTAACGACACCCTCGATGCGCCGGCCCAGTCCGTCGCCGGCGGCGATGGCGGCGCGGATCAGATCACCCGTGGAGAGGTGCACCAGCCCCCGACGCCGCTCGAGTAGCTCGGCGATGGTGCCCTTGCCGGCTCCCGGCGGACCGAGGAAGACGACGCTCTGACTCACGATGGCTCCCCGTTGAGGAAGGTGTTCGGTGGCGCCGCCGGAAAAACAGCCTCCGGGGGCGTCGATAAGCGACCGCCACCGCCGGAACCGGCACGGTTTTTGCATCTCGGCGCCCGTTCGAACGATGATAACGGGTCGCCTCCGCAAGAACCGTGCCGGTTCCGGCGGTGGCGGTTTTTGGCGGTCGGTCGAGGAGGGAGGCTGTTTTTCCGGCGGGAGCGGATCGGGGTCGCCGGCGGACGATCCGGGTGATGCTATTCTGGTGCGCTCCAGCACCTTTTGCGAGGGGCTGTTCTGCTTGTTGATTGTTGGCGCGGCGGCGGCGGATTTATCGCGCCGGCCCGCCAGCGGCCCGGGACCAGCCCAATCAAGGCGTAGGGCTTGAATTTCTCACCCCCACGAACCTGTCCCGCTAATCCTGTCCCCCAGTCCAGTCCCCTGTCCTGCCCAATCAAGTCCTTGCTTCGGTCTCCATTCCAGCTTAAAACGGGGTCCCCAGTCCGGTTCTTGATCATGAACCGCGGACCCGTTCCAATCCAGCCCCCAATCCAGCCCCCCAATCCAGCCCCTTTGGGGAAGCGGACCGTGGCGACGGGGCCGACGGTCCGCGGGAGTGCGACGGGGCCCGTTGGCGGAGCTAGCGGCGTCCGCGGATGCGGCCCTTCTTGAGGAAGCCGTCGTAGTGGCGCATCAGCAGGTGGCTTTCGATCTGGCGCATGGTATCCAGGGCCACGCCGACGACGATCAGCAGTCCGGTGCCGCCGAAGGCGAAGGGGGCCTGGAAGATCTGGCTCATCACGATGGGCAGCAGGGCGATGATGGCCAGGAAGATGGCGCCGGCCAGGGTGATGCGCGTCAGGATGCGGTCGATGAAGGCTTCGGTGCGTTTGCCTGGTCGGACGCCGGGGATGAAGCCGCCGTACTTTTTCATGTTGTCGGCCAGGTCGGCCGGATTGAGCACGATGGCGGTGTAGAAGTAGGCGAAGAAGATAATCAGTGTGGCGTAGATCACCATGTAGAGGGGTTCGCCGGGGGCGAGCCAGCCGGCGAGGGTGCGCAGCCACTCGGCGTCGGTGAACATTAGGATGGTGTTGGGGAACATGATCAGGGCGCTGGCGAAGATGATCGGGATGACGCCGGCGGTATTGACCCGCAGGGGTATGTGGGTTGTTTGGCCGCCGTATATCTTGCGTCCGACGATGCGTTTGGCGTACTGGACGCGGATGCGGCGCTGACCCTGCTGGATGAGGACGACGGCTGCGACGACGAGGACCATCACCAGCAGGAGGATGACGGTGTTGATCATGTTGCTCTCGCCGAGGAACAGCTTATCGACGTTGGCGGTGAAGTCTGCTGGTATGCGGGCGATGATGCCGATGAAGATGATCAGGGAGATGCCGTTGCCGATACCGCGTTCGGAGATCTGTTCGCCGAGCCACATGATGAAGGCGGTGCCGGCGGTCATGGTGATCATGGCCAGCAGGGTGAAGCCCCAGGGTCCCAGGGAGGGGTCGAGGAGACCGGGGATCTCGCTGGCGCCGAGGTTGCGGATCCAGGCGGAGATGCCGTAGCTCTGCAGCAGGGAGAGGCCGATGGTGCCGTAGCGGGTGTACTGGGTGATCTTCTTGCGTCCGGCCTCGCCTTCCTTCTTGAGCTTCTCCAGGGCCGGGATGACGGCGGTGAGGAGCTGGAGGATGATCGAGGCGGAGATGTAGGGCATGATGCCCAGAGCGAAGATGGTGGCCTTGCGCAGGTTGCCGCCGGCGAACATGTCGAAGAAACCGAAGACGCCGCCGGAGGCTTTGCTGGCGAACCAGTCGGAGAGGGCGCCGGCGTTGACCCCGGGGGTGGGGATGTGGCCGCCGATGCGGTAGACGAACAGCAGCAACAGGGTGAAGAGGATGCGCTGCCGCAGCTCCGGGATCGCGAACATGTTGCGGATGCTCTTGAACACTAGACCACCACCGCTTTCCCTCCGGCGGCCTCGATTTTGGCCCGGGCGCCGGCGCTGAAGGCGTTGGCGCGGACCTCGTAGGCGCCGGTGATTTCCCCGTCACCGAGGATCTTGACGCGGCTTGCGTGGGTACGCACGCGGCGTCGGGCTTTGAGCAGTTCGATGTCGACGACGCCTTCGGCGCCCAGGGCGTCGAGCTCGCCGACGTTGACGAAGTCGTAGTGTTTTTTCATCAAGCCGCGGCGGGAGTTGAAGCCGCGCTTGGGCAGGCGGCGAAACAGGGGCATCTGTCCGCCCTCGAAACCGCGTCGCACTCCGCCGCCGGAGCGGGAGTTCTGGCCGTTCATGCCGCGCCCGCAGTAGGTGCCGCGGCCCGAGCCGTTGCCGCGGCCGACGCGCCGCCTCTTCTTGTTGTTGGAGGGTTTGAGTTGCATGGTTCCCCTTTGGCGGGATTAGTCCTCTAGGGTCTCGACTTCGACCAGATGGCGCACGGCGTAGGCCATCCCGCGGATCTGCGGGGTGTCGTCGTGGACGACGGTCCGGCCGATCTTGCCCAGGCCGAGGGTCTTGAGGGTGACCTTGTGTTGTTTGAGGGCGCCGATCTGGCTCTTGATCTGGGTGATGGCGACTTTATTCATCACGTTCCTCGCGGCTGCCGCCGGCGGTGTAGCCGACGATCGGCCCCTCTTCGGCGTCTTCTTCTTCGGGCTTTTCCTCTTCGCTTTCGCTGCGCTGGCTGCGGAAGGTGAAGTAGCCGTGGTGACGCATCAGGGGTCGCTTACCCCGCCGCTTGGCCACGCTGTCGATGTCCATCATGTTTTCCAGGGCGTCAAAGACGGCGTGGACGACGTTGTGCGGGTTGTTGGTGTTGAGGGTCTTGGTCAGGATGTCGCCGATGCCGGCGACCTCGAGGATGTCGCGGACGGGACCGCCGGCGATGACCCCGGTACCGGGGGCGGCGGGCTTGAGCAGCACACGGCCGGCGCCGGCGTGACCGACGATCTTGTGGGGGATGGTGGTGCCGATCATGGGGACCTTGTGCATATCCTTCTTGGCGGCTTCGATGCCTTTGCGCACGGCGTCGGGCACCTCGGGGGCCTTGCCGAGGCCCCAGCCGACACGACCCTTCTTGTCGCCGACGACGACGAGGGCGTTGAAGCTGAAGCGCCGGCCGCCCTTGACCACCTTGGCGACGCGGTTGATGGTGATCACGCGGTCTTCGAGATCACCGAGGATGTCCTTTCTTCTCATCATTCCCCTTTATCAGGTTAAAACTGCAACCCGCTCTTGCGGGCGGCGTCGGCCAGAGCCTTGACGCGTCCGTGGTAGCGGAAACCGCCGCGGTCGAAGACGACGCGTTCAACGCCGGCGTTCTTGGCCCGCTCGGCGATCAGCTCGCCCACCCGGGCGGCGTTGGCGATATTGCAGGCCGAAGCGGCGCCGCTCTCGTTACGCAGCTCCAGGGTGCTGGCGCTGGTCAGAGTCCGACCGGCCTCGTCGTCGATGAGCTGGACGTAAAGGTGGCGGTTGGAGCGGAAGACGGCCAACCGCGGGCGTTCGGGCGTGCCCGAGACGTGTTTGCGGATATGGGTGTGCCGCCGCATTCTGAGTCGCTGTTTCTTGAGCATGGTTCTCCTGTCGGTCGGTCCGCGTGTCGGCGGACCTCGGGCCCCGGAGGACCCCCCGTTACAGTGGTTGGTGCGGCTAGGCGACGGTGGCCTTGCCGGCCTTCTGGCGGACCCACTCGCCGTCGTAGCGGATGCCCTTGCCCTTGTAGGGTTCCGGGGGCCGTACGCGGCGGATGCGGGCGGCGGTCTCGCCGACGAGCTGCTTGTCGATGCCGGAGACGGTGATCAGGGTGAAGTCGCCCCGGGGTTCGACGGCGAAGGCGATGCCTTCGGGCGCCGGGATCTCGACGGGGTGGCAGAAACCGACGTTGAGGAGGAGGGTCGAGCCTTTGACCTGGGCGCGGTAGCCGGTGCCGCGGATCTCGAGCTTCTTCTCGAAACCCTCGGTGACCCCCTGGATCATGTTGGCGGTCAGCGAGCGGGCCAGGCCGTGGAGGGACTTGGATTGCTTGGTCTCGTCGGGCCGGGTGAAGCACAGCCCTTCGTCGCGCAGCTCGAAGGCGATGGGGTTGACGACTTCCCAGCTCAACTCGCCCCGGGGTCCCTTGACGTGGATGATCCGACCGTCGAGCTTGATGTCGACCTTGTCGGGCACGGGGATGGGGTTGGCGCCGATGCGGCTCATCGTGACCTCCTGGGGGGACGACGTCGGGGCGGTTCCTGGTTGCGTCGGTCCCGGTGGCGTTTCCTCGATACGGATGCCGGTGGATGTTGGTGACTGCTTGTACGCCGGCGTCCCGGGGGGTGGACTTGCGCAGCGGGTTTTAGGAAACGGGGCCGGACCGCTTTCTTGACCGTCGTGCTTGGCTAGTTTGGGGTTGCGGGCCGGCTCGCGGGTTCGCTGGCGTTTTCTTCGCTGGCGTTTTCTTCGCTGGCGTTTTCGTAGGTCGGTTTTGAAAGTCGCTTTCGTGTCTGCTTCTCGCTCGCCCTTGCGGGCTGCGATCATTCTCGATCGGGCCGGCGGCGGGTTCGCCGTTTGCAATCGCTCCCTACCAGACGCGGCAGATGTATTCGCCGCCGACGCCCTTGCGCCGGGCGGCGTAGTCGGGCAGTACGCCGTGGGAGGTGGAGATGACGGCGACACCCAGTCCGTTCTTGACGTAGGGGATGGTGTCCCGGCGGACGTAGATGCGCAGGCCGGGCTTGGAGACCCGTTCGAGACCCCGGATGGCGGGTTCGCCGCGGTCGCCGTACTTGATGTCGACGACGAGACTGGGGTGGCCTTCATCACGCTCGACGCGGTAGCCGGTGAGGTAGCCTTCGTCGACGAGGAGCTTGACGATGGATTCCTTGAACTTGGAGTAGCCGATGGTGACCCGTTGATGGTCGGCCCGGAAGGCGTTGCGGATGCGGGTCAGCAGATCGGCGATGGGGTCTGTCATCACCATAATTGGTAGAACCTCTAACTGGCGGCCGTCGCCGCGTGGGAAGAAGGTGCTAGAAATCGCGTTCTGCGCTTACCAGCTGGCCTTGGTTACGCCGGGGAGCTTCCCCTCGAGGGCCAGTTTGCGCAAGCAGATGCGGCACATGTCGAAGCGCCGGTAGTAGGCGCGGGCGCGTCCGCACAGCGGGCAGCGGTTGTATTCGCGCACCTTGTACTTTTGCGGGCGTCGGGCCTTGACTCGTAAGGCGGTGCGGGCCACCGGTTCCTCCTGCGGCTGTTAGGGCAGCGGTTTGCTGAAAGGCATACCCAGCTCTTGTAACAGGGCTTTGGCCTGTTCGTCGTCGGGGGCGTTGGTGCAGATGGTGACGGTCATCCCGGCGACCTGGGAGATATCATCGTAGTTGATCTCGGGGAAGATCACCTGTTCAGTCAGCCCGAGGTTGTAGTTGCCGCGGCCGTCGAAGGCGCGATCGCCCATGCCCTGGAAATCGCGGATCTGGGGCAGGGCGACGCTGATCAGACGGTCGAAGAACTCGTACATCCGTTGGCGGCGCAGGGTGACGCGGCAGCCGACGACGTAGCCCTCGCGGATCTTGAATTGGGCGATCGACTTTTTGGCCCGGGTCAACACGGGCTTTTGACCGGTAATGGCGGTCAGGTCCTCGACGGCGCCCTCGACGATCTTGGGGTTCTCCTTGGAGTCACCGATGCCGCGGTTGAGGACGATCTTGGTCAGCCGGGGCACCTGCATCGGGTTATGGAACCCGAAGCGCTTGGTGAGGGCCGGGCGGACCTGCTCTTGGTAATGCTGTTGAAGCCTGGCGGTCACGACTGCCTCCTGCTAAGCGAACTCGGCGTCGCAGCGCTTGCAGACGCGCTTGCGTTCGCCGTCGGTGCGGACGATGCCCAGGCGGCTGGGCTTGCCGCACTTGGGGCAGACCAGCATCAGGTTGCTCAGACGAACGGGGGCCTCGAGTTCGATGATGCCGCCCTGGACGTCTTGGCTGGTCTGTCGCTGGTGCTTCTTGACGAAGTTGACGCCCTGGACGACGGCGCGTTGATCATCGAGGAAGATCTTGAGGATCTCGCCGCGCTTGCCGCGGTCCTCGCCGGAGATGACCTCGACGGTGTCGCCCTTGCGCAGTTTGGTAATCCGAGACATTGCTAGAGCACCTCCGGGGCCAGGGCGACGACGCGGTAGAATTTCTTCTCCCTGAGTTCGCGGGCCACGGGGCCGAAGACGCGGGTGGCGACGGGCTCGCCCAGGGGGCCGATGATCACCGCGGCGTTGTCGTCGAAGCGGATGTAGGAGCCGTCCTTGCGGCGGATCTCCTTGCGGGTGCGCACGATGACGGCGCGTACCACGGAGCTGGCCTTGACCTGGCTGTTGGGCAGGGCCTCTTTAATGGTGACCACGACGACATCGCCCACCGAGGCGTAGCGGCGTCGCGATCCACCGAGGACCTTGATGCACAATGCCTTTTTCGCACCGGAGTTGTCGGTGACGTTGAGGATGCTTTCTTGTTGAATCATCTGCTACCGCCTTTGGCCCCGCCGTCGTCCCACGAAGGGCGGAGGCGCGCCGCCGCCGGGGCGTGGTGGTTATGGGGTCCGGGCGCTCACGCGCTGGACCGTTCGAGAATGTCCAGCACCCGCCAGCACTTGCGCTTGGACAGCGGCCGGGTTTCTTCGATGAGGACCCGGTCGCCGGCGCGACACTCGTTGTTCTCGTCGTGGGCCATGTAACGGCTGGTCAGGGTGATCGTCTTGCGATACAGGGGATGGGACTGACGGCGCTCGACGACGACCACCACGGTCTTGGCGTGGGCGTCGGAGGCCACTCGTCCGATCCGGCGTTTGCGTTTGCTTACGGCCATCGTTAACCCTCGTCGGCGGGGGCGTGGCGACGCTCCCAGAGGATGGTTTTAATGCGGGCGATATCTTTGCGCACCTGCCGGATGCGCGCCGGGTTGGAGAGCTGCTTCATGCGCAGCTGGAAGCGCAGGTTCATCAGCTCGGTGGTGAGCTCGTCATGGGTGCTCTCCAGCTCGGCCTCGGTCATCTGCTTCAGCTCGGTCGACTTCATGCCTACAAGCTCCTAGTGTTCGGATACTAGCGTTCGACGAAGCGGGTGCGGATGGGCAGCTTGTGGCTGGCCAGGCGCATGGCCTCGTAGGCGGTGGCGCGGTCGATGCCGTCGAGTTCGAACATGATCCGGCCCGGCTTGACCACGGCCACCCAGCCCTCGGGAGCGCCCTTACCGGATCCCATGCGGACTTCCTGCGGCTTCTTGGTATAGGTCTTGGTGGGGAAGATGCGGATCCACAGCTTCCCGCCGCGCTTGACGTGGCGGTTGATGGTCACGCGGGCGGCCTCAATCTGCCGGCCGGTGATCCAGTGGGGATCCAGGGCCATCAGGCCGTACTGGCCGTAGTTCAGGGAGCTGCCGCGATGGGCCTTGCCGCGCATCCGGCCGCGCTGGTGCTTGCGCCACTTGGTTCGTTTGGGTTGCAGCATCAGCGGTTCCTCCTGCCGTCACGCCGACCGCCGCGGGGCGGGCGACGATCGCCGCGCCGGCCGCCGCCCCGGGGGGCGTTGATATCGGAGCCCTTGAGGCCCTCGGTGCCGGGCAGCTTCTCGCCGTGGTAGATCCAGACCTTGACGCCGATGCGACCGGCGGTGGTGCCGGCCTCGGCCAGGCCGAAGTCGATGTCGGCGCGCAGGGTGTGCAGCGGCACACGGCCGACGATGTAACGCTCGGTGCGGCTCATCTCGGCGCCGCCCAGGCGGCCCGAGCAGATGATCTTGACGCCCAGGGCGCCGCGACGCAGGGCGGCCTCCTGGACCTTTTTCATCGCCCGGCGGAAGCCCATACGCTTCTCGAGCTGTTGGGCGACGTTCTCGGCGACAAGTTGGGCGTTGGTCTCGGGAGAGCGCACCTCGTCGATGGCCACCTTGACGGGCTTGCCGAGACGTTCGGCCAGCTCGTCACGCAGTTTGTTGACCTCGCTGCCCTTGCGGCCGATGATGATCCCGGGCCGGCTGCAGCGGATGATCACGGTGACCAGGTTGGGCAGACGCTCGAACTCGATCGCGCTGACCCCGGCGCCGTAGAAGCGTTCCTTGAGCTCCCGCCGCAGATGGATGTCCTGATGGAGCTGCTCGCGGTAGGTGTCGCCGCGGGCGAACCAGCGGGATTTCCAGGGCTTGATGTAGCCCAGGCGAAAGCCGGTGGGGTGGGTTTTCTGTCCCATAACGTCTCTTTTCCCCTCGTCGGTGGTTGGCTAGGCGGCGGGCTCGGCCAGGCGGACGCGCAGCTTGGAAGTCCGCTTGAGGACGCGACCGAACATGCCCTTGGCCTTGTAACGCATCCGTTTAAGCGTGGGCCCCTGGTCGACCTGCAGATCCTTGATGATCAGGGTGTCCAGATCGAGGACGCCGTCAAGGTCGTTGGAGGCGGCGTTGGCCAGGGCGGAGTTGAGCAGCTTGCGGATGATCGGCGCCGAGGCGCCCTTCATGTAGCCCAGCATGGCGATGGCCTCGTTGACGTTGCGACCGCGCACGGCGTCGGCGACGCGCCGGAGCTTGAAGGGTGAAATGCGCACGTATTTGATCTTGGCCTGCATGTTGCGCTCTCTTTGGCGGAAGGCTCTGTCGTTCGAGCCGGCGTAGAGGGTCAGGGCGACGGCGTCGGCGTCGGCCGGACCGCTGCCGGTGAAATCGGCCCCTCTTCGGTTACTTGAGCGAGGTGGAACGGGCGGTCTTGCCGCCGTGGCTGCGGAAGGTCCGTGTCGGGGCGAACTCACCCAGCTTGTGACCCACCATCTCTTCGGTGATGTAGACGGGCACGTGCTTGCGGCCGTTGTAGACGGCGATGGTCTGGCGGATGAACTCGGGCGGGATCGTGGAGCTGCGCGCCCAGGTCTTGATCACCCTGCGTTCGCCGGTGCGATTGAGTTCCTCGATCTTGGCCAGCAAACGGGCGTCTACGTAGGGCCCTTTCTTGATGGATCTGGACATCGGTTGGTCTGCTCCTCCGGCGGTCGGCGTTGTTGACGGCCGCCAGGTTTGTCGGACCGGCGCCGGCTGTCCGGCGACGGAGCGGCTGATGGGCTACGAGGTTTTGACCTGACCCTTGGCGCGGGCGCCGCCCTGCTTGCCGCGACGACGGCCCAGGACCATGTAGCGGTTCTTGGACTTGCGGGTGCGCTTGCCCTTGGTCAGCTTGCCCCAGGGGGAGCTGGGGTGGCGACCGCCCGAGGTGCGGCCCTCGCCGCCGCCGTGGGGGTGGTCGACGGGGTTCATCACCACGCCGCGGACCTTGGGACGCCGGCCGAGCCAGCGCTTGCGGCCGGCCTTGCCCAGGGCGACCTGGTTGTGCTCGGCCAGGCCGACCTGGCCGATGGTGGCCCGGCAGTTGAGGTTGACCAGGCGGACCTCGCCCGAGGGCAGGCGCAGGTGGCCCCAGTCGCCCTCCTTGGCGGCCAAGCGGGCCCAGGCGCCGGCGCTGCGGGCCATCTGCCCGCCCTTGCCGGGCTTGAGCTCGACGTTGTGGACCAGGTGGCCGACGGGGACGCTGCGCAGGGGCATGGCGTTGCCGGGCTTGACCTCGACGGCCTCGCCGCTGATGACGGTGTCGCCGACGGTCAGGCCGCGGGCGTGAAGGATATAACGCCAGTCGCCGTCGAGGTACTTGACCAGGGCCAGATTGGACGAGCGGTTGGGATCGTAGTCGATCGAGGCGACCACGCCGGGGACGCCGTCCTTGGTGCGCTTGAAGTCGACGACGCGGAGCTGGCGTTTGTGGCCGCCGCCCAGACGCCGCATGGTGATGCGGCCGGTGTTGTTGCGGCCGCCCTTGCTGTGCTTGGCCTTGCGCAGGCCCTTGGGCGAGCGGGCTTTGTTCAAGCCGTCGGCCTTGAGCCGGGTGGCGTGGCGGGTGCCGGCCGAGGTCGGCTTCATTTTCTTGACGGACATCGTGGGCTCCTTGGCGGCTGAGTTCCGGGGCGCCTGGCCGCCGGAACGGCTCGCTTAGGCGTTCTCGAAGATATTGATCCGGTTGTCCGGGGCCAGGGTGACGACGGCCTTCTTGTAGGCGGCCGTGCTGCCCTCTTTAAAACGCTGGGTGCGCTTCTTGCCGGAGAAATTGGCGGTGTTGACCCGCAGCACCTTGACCTTGAAGGCCTCTTCGACGGCGTGCTTGATCTCGATCTTGTTGGCGTCGTGCAGGACGATGAAGTGGTACTTGTTGCGGTCCTCGCGATCGAGGGAGGCCTTGTCGCCCAGCACGGGGCGGATGAGGATCTCGTGGGGCTCTCTCACCGGGAGTCACCTCCGAGCTTGCCGGCCAGGCGCTCGGCGGCGGCGCGGGTGAAGACCAGCTTGCCGTGCCAGAGCACCAGGTGGGGGTTGAGATCGTCGACGCGGGTCAGCCGGCAGCCGGGGATGTTGCGGCTGGACTTCCAGAGGACGGCGTCGCCGTCGGTGGTGACGAGGAGAGGCTTCTCCCGGGCGTCGAGGTTGCCCAGCACCCGGAAGACCTCACGGGTTTTGGGTTCGTCGATCCGCCACTCGTCGAGGATGCGGATGTCGGTGGTGCGGCAGCCCAGGGCCTCGGCCAGGGCGCGGCGCCGGACCTTCTTGGGCAGGCGCTGCTCGTAGCTGCGCGGCCGGGGCCCGAAGGTGATGCCGCCGGTGCGCCAGATGGGGCTGCGCCGGGAGCCGTGACGGGCCCGGCCGGTGCCCTTCTGCCGCCAGGGTTTGCGGCCGCCGCCGCGCACTTCGGCGCGGGTCTTGGTCGAGGCGGTGCCGCGGCGCCGGTTGGCGTGCAGGGCGCGGACCACGTTGGAGACGGTGGTCGTGGGACCGTCGAGCTCCTCGAGGGGCAGCTCCAGCTCGCCGACGGATTCGCCGTCACGGTTGAAAACTTCGAAGGTCAGCATGGTCTAGCTCCGAACGCGGACGATGATCCGTCCGCCCTTGGCGCCGGGGACGGCGCCCTTGACGTAAAGCAGATTGTTTTCGGCGTCTACGCGGACGACTTTGAGGTTGCGCGTCGTCTGGCGCTCGTTACCGTAATGCCCGGGCAGGCGCTTGCCCTTGACCACCTTGGAGGGCCAGGCGCAGGCGCCGATGGAGCCCGGGGCGCGGTGGAAATGAGCGCCGTGGGTGTTGGGACCGCCGGCGAAACCGTGGCGTTTGACCGCTCCGGCGAAGCCGCGTCCCTTGGTGCGTCCGATGACGTCGACGGCTTCAATTTCGTCGAAGAGGGAGACGTCGACGGTGTCGCCCGGTGTGTAGTCGTCGTCGGCCTCACAGGGAACCTCGGCCAGCCAGCGCCGCGGTTCGAGCTTGCGCTGCTCGAACTGGCCGCGCAGGGGCCGGGTCAGCCGGGCGGCCTTGACCTGGCCGTAGCCCAACTGAACGGCGGTATAGCCGTGGCGGTCCGGGGTTCGCACGTCGGTGACGGTGCAGGGGCCCAACTCGAGGACCGTGACGGGCACGAGGGCGTCCTCGACGTAGATCTGGGTCATTCCCAGTTTGCGACCTAATAAGCCCTTTACCACTTTGACTCTCTCTTGTTCGGGCGTCCGGTGGGGGAGCGTGCGGGCCGCTCCGGCCGTTGCGGCGCCGTTAGAGCTTGATGTCTACGTCCACGCCGGCGGGGAGGTCCAGACGCATCAGGGCGTCGGTGGTCTCCGAGGTCGGCTGGAGGATGTCGATCAACCGCTTGTGGATGCGCATCTCGAACTGCTCGCGCGACTTCTTGTCGACGTGGGGCGAACGGTTGACCGTGAAACGGTGGATCCGCGTGGGCAGCGGCACCGGTCCGACGATCTCGGCGCCCGTGGAGCGCACCGTGCTGACGATGTTCTCGACCGACTTGTCCAGCAAGCGGTGGTCGTAGGCCCGCAGACGAATGCGTATCTTGTCGCTGGTGGCCATAACCCTTCTTTGGTTCGTTATCCGGGGGATCGAGTCGGCCGGTGTGGCTACAGCCGCGGCGGACCCGGTGATTGACCGGGCGACGGTCGGCCGTCGCCCGGCCTGTTCCACTGACGCCTACTTGATGATGCCGGTGACGACACCGGCGCCGACGGTGCGGCCGCCCTCGCGGATGGCGAAGCGCAGCTCTTCTTCCATGGCGATGGGGGTGATCAGCTCGATCTCCATCTTGACCGTGTCGCCGGGCATGACCATCTCGGCGGCCTCGATCTCCTTGATGGTGCCGGTAACGTCGGTGGTGCGGAAGAAGAACTGGGGCCGGTAGCCGGCGAAGAACGGGGTGTGACGCCCGCCTTCCTCCTGGGTCAGCACGTAGACCCGGGAGGTGAAGTGGGTGTGCGGGGTGATCGACTTGGGAGCCGCCAGCACCATGCCGCGCTGGATGTCCTTGCGGTCGACGCCGCGCAGCAGACAACCGACGTTGTCGCCGGCCTCGCCCTCGTCGAGCAGCTTACGGAACATCTCGACGCCGGTGACCGTGGTGTTCTGGATGTCGTCCTGCATCCCGACGATGTCGATCTTGTCACCGACGTGGACGACGCCGCGCTCGATGCGGCCCGTGGCCACGGTGCCGCGGCCGGTGATGGTGAAGACGTCCTCGACCGGCATCAGGAAGGGTTTGTCCTTCTCGCGCTCGGGCTCGGGGATGTAGCTGTCCAGAGCGTCGACGAGTTCGAAGACGCACTTGACGTCCTCGTCGTCGCGGTCGCCGGAGCCGGAGTTGAGGGCCTTGAGGGCCGAACCCTTGACGAAGGGGATGTCGTCGCCGGGGAACTCGTACTCGGTCAGCAGCTCGCGGACCTCGAGCTCGACGAGCTCGAGCAGCTCGGGATCGTCCAGCATATCGGTTTTATTAAGGAAGACGACCATGCTGGGGACGCCGACCTGGCGGGCCAGCAGGATGTGCTCGCGGGTCTGGGGCATCGGACCGTCGGCGGCGCTGACGACCAGGATGGCGCCGTCCATCTGCGCGGCGCCGGTGACCATGTTCTTGACGTAGTCGGCGTGGCCGGGGCAGTCGACGTGGGCGTAGTGCCGGTTCTCCGACTGGTACTCCACGTGGGCGGTGTTGATGGTGATGCCGCGTTCCCGCTCCTCGGGGGCCTTGTCGATATCGTCGAAGGAGATGAAATCGCAGAGGCCGGCCTTGGACAGATTAAGGGTAATGGCGGCGGTGAGCGTGGTTTTACCATGATCAACGTGACCGATGGTCCCGACGTTGACATGGGGCTTCGTGCGCTCGAACTTCTGCTTAGCCATCTTGGTCTCCTCTAAATGGGCTCATGAGCCGAGTTTGGAAACATGCCAGCGTGTCTGTCTTTTTCAAAGGTTAAGTAATCAAGCTGCGAAAACTCGATACCGTTGGGTGGTCGCTTTTGGCTGTTCCGGAGCAAAGCCTTGTACGTTGCCGAGACGGTGCCGGTCCGGGCCTGGAAACGGGAACACGAACCCGACCGGCACTTGGCAGTCTTTGGCCAGGCTTAGGCCATGCTTAGCGGATCCTTCTGCGCGGATCCTCCTGCGGGTCCTCCTGCGGGTCCTCCTGCGGGTCCTTCTGCGGGTCCTTCTGCGGGTGCTTCGGTCGGCTACTTATGGAGCGTACTCCCGAGAAGTCCGGTCCTCACGGTCTCGACCGCACGCGGTCCCGCTCGTGAGGTGCAAAGGGCCGACAATATAACACAGGTCGCCGAGACAAGTCCAGCCCCAAAAGGTGCGCCCTGCGTCTTTTCGACCTGTGCGGGTCGTTTATTTGTCCCACCAGCGCCCCGGGGCGTCCTCGGGAACGGGATCATAACGCTCGAACTGCATGTGATAGGCGGCGCGGCCCTGGGTCAGCGAGCGCACGGCGGTGGCGTAGCCGAACATCGCCGACAGCGGCACCAGGGCGTCGATGATCTGGGCGCCGCCGCGAACCTGGGTCTCCAGGATCTGACCCCGGCGGGCGACCAGGTCCTTGAGCACATTGCCGACGAAGTCCTCGGGACAGGTGATCTCCAGGGCCATGGTCGGTTCGAGGACCACGGCGGCGGCCTGTTCGCAGGCCTGATGGAAGGCCCGGAAGGCGGCGGCCTGGAAGACCTCGGGCGTCGAGGCCTCGTCGTCGTGGCGCGCCCCGACGAGGCGGGCCTTGACGTCGACCATCGGATAGCCGGCGACGGGGCCGGAGAAGGTGCCCTGACGGCAGCCCTCGGCGATCGCCGCGTGGAAATCCCGGGGCAGTTCATCGATATCGCCGGTGAAGGCGAAGCCGGCGCCGGATGCGTTGGGTTCAACGGCCACAGCGACCTCGGCGAACTGCCGCCTGCCGCCCAGCAAGCGATCGAGGGTGAAACGGGCCTTGCCGGCGGCGGTGACGGATTCCTTGTAGGCGATCTGGGGCTCGCCGACGCGACAGCCGACGTTGAACTCGCGCCGCAGGCGGTCGACGATCACCTCGAGGTGCAGCTCGCCCATGCCGGAGATGATCCGTTGGCCGGTCTCGGCGTCTTCGTGAACGGTGAAGGTCGGATCGTCGGCGGCCAGCTCGTCCAGGGACGCCTCGAGCTTCTTCTCGTCCTCCGTCGAGCGGGGCTCGATGGCCACGCGGACGACGGGCTCCGGGAATTCGATCTCGCCGAGGACCAGGGGGTACCGGGGATCGCAGAGGGTGTCGTTGGTGCGACAGCCTTTGAGGCCGACGGCGGCGCCGATCTCGCCGGGACCCAGGGTCTTGACGTCGTGCTTTTTATTGGCGTGCATCTCCAGCAGGCGGTTGATGCGCACCTTGCGGCCGGTGTGGCTGTTGAGCAGGACGTCCTTGACGCTCAGGGTGCCCGAGTAGGTGCGGAAGAAGGTCAGGTTGCCGACGAAGGGGTCGGTGGCCGTCTTGAAGACGTAGGCCGTGGACGGTTCGCCGGCGTCGGGCCGGCGCGTCTCCCGTTCACCGTTTTCCGGGTTGAGCCCGCCGACGGCGCCGCGGTCCAGCGGACTGGGCAGCAGATCGATGACGGCGTCGATGACCGGCTGGACGCCCTTGTTGCGCAGGGCGCTGGCGGCGAAGACCGGGTGCAGCTCGCTGGCCAGGGTGCCGGCGCGCAGGGCGGCCAGCAAGAGCCCGGGGTCCAGCTCCTCACCGTGAAGGTAGGCCTCGAGCAGCCCATCGTCGTAGTCGCAGGCGGCCTCGACGAGACGCTCCCGGTAGGGCGCGGCGTAGTCGCGCTCCCCGTCGGTCAGGGTACGGCGCTCGACGGACAGGCCCAGATCATCGCCGAAGGTGACCAGCTCCTCGCGGACCAGGTCGATGACGCCGCGGAACTCGTCCTCCAGCCCCAGGGGGATGGTGACGGGGACGGGGGAGGCTTCGAGTTTGTCGACGAGGTCGGCGACGGCGCGGTCGTAATCGGCGCCGATGCGGTCGAGCTTGTTGATGACGGCGATGCGCGGTACGCCGTAACGGGCGGCCTGGCGCCAGACGGTCTCGGACTGCGGCTGAACTCCCGCCACGCCGCAGAAGACGCCCACGGCGCCGTCCAGAACTCTCAAAGAACGCTCCACCTCGACGGTGAAGTCGACGTGGCCCGGGGTGTCGATGATGTTGATCCGGTGCTCGCGCCAGAAGCAGGTGGTGGCGGCGGAGGTGATGGTGATGCCGCGCTCCTTCTCCTGCTCCATCCAGTCCATCTCGGCGGCCCCGTCGTGGACCTCGCCGATCTTGTGAGTCTTGCCCGTATAGTAAAGGATCCGCTCGGTCAGGGTGGTCTTGCCGGCGTCGATATGGGCGGTGATCCCGACGTTGCGCACCCGGGCGATCTCGGCGTCGGTTTTCGCGCTGGCGTTTGTGTGGCTCGCTTTACTCACGGGTGATCCTGACGGCCGGGACGGCGTACGGCGGGTAAAGTCCGCCCAGAACCGGCCCGGCGGCGTCCCGGGCCGATGTCGGGTGGATGTCGGGCGTACATCCGCCGCACGGACGCCGGTGAGACCGCTGTCGTCTCGGCGGTTCCGTGCGCGATGGTTTAAGCTGTAGTTGCAGTCGCCCCATGGGCGGGTGCGAGGTCGGGCGCGGCCCGACACTGACCGGTCGCCGGCGAACCGTCTGCCGCCCGCTGATCGTCGCCCGCTGCCCGATGATATGCGTCGACGGGGTACGGCTGAGATCTCGGGGACGGCTGGGGTATGGCGCGGGGCCTATCTCAGCCCCTCCGGTCTTTCCGGGGGCCCTTGTCGGTCGGCGCTCCGACGGGAGACGTGCGGCGCGGCGGCCTTAGCGGGCGCTGATTATGGCTGGACGAGGTGCTTCGGCGGTCTCATTCGGGGTGCCTTGTCGATAAGGTCCCTGTCGAATGCCGACCGTCCTGGGATAGCGACCGTGCCGATTGCCCGGTCCCCAGTCCAGCCCACCCGGCTCGGTGGGGGGTTGACGAGTTTCCCGCCGCGCAGGCGGGACGGCGTCAAGACCCCGGGGAAGGGTGTTGCTGCTGCGCTTAGACGCGGAAGTGGGCGAAGGCCTTGTTGGCCTCGGCCATGCGGTGCGTGTCCTCGCGCTTCTTGACGGAGGCGCCGACGCCGTTATGGGCGTCGATCAGCTCCATGGCTAGCTTATTGGTCATGCCGTGCTCGTGACGCTTGCGGGCGAAAGAGATCATCCAGCGGATGGCCAGGGTGACCTTGCGCTCCGGCGAAACCTCGAGGGGCACCTGGTAGGTGGCGCCGCCGATGCGGCGGCTCTTGACCTCGAGGGTCGGCTTGACGTTCTTGAGGGCGTCCTGGAAGACCTGGAAGCCTTCCTTGCCCGTTTTCTTTTCGACGAGCTCGAGGGCGTCGTAGAAGATGTGCTCGGCGGTGGACTTCTTGCCGTCGTACATCAGATTGTTGATGAAGCGCGTCACCAACGGTGAACCGTGAAGTGGATCCGGGGTCAGCTTGCGCCGGGAGACCTTCTGTCTGCGGGACATGGGCTAACCCTCCTTCCGGGTGCCGTACTTGGAACGCTGCTGCTTGCGACCGCTGACGCCGATAGCGTCCAGGGTGCCGCGGACGATGTGGTAGCGCACGCCGGGAAGATCCTTGACACGGCCGCCGCGGACCAGCACGATGCTGTGCTCCTGCAGGTTGTGGCCCTCGCCGGGGATGTAGCTGGTTACCTCAATCCCGTTGGTCAGACGCACACGGGCGACCTTGCGCAGGGCCGAGTTCGGCTTCTTGGGCGTCACGGTCCAGACGCGGGTGCAGACGCCCTTGCGCTGCGGACAGGACTGCAGGGCCGGCGACTTGGTCTTTTTCCGGTGGACCTTGCGACCCTTGCGGACGAGCTGGTTGACGGTCGGCATCGGTGTTTCTACCTCGGATGCGTTGTAAGGGCGCTTAGCGGGAAAGAGTCCGGCGAGCGGTTCGTTACATCCACCCGTTAGCCCTTGGTAAATCGTAACTTACTCAGCAATAGCCTCAAAGCAGTGCGCTCGAAGGGCGATGAGAATAAGATAGCCTCCCGGAGTCTGTCAAGGTTTTTCGTCGGACAAAAGCGCGCCGACACACCGCCGACACAACTACCGGGGCGACCGCCCCCGCGAAAAATAGCATCCCTTGACCAAACGGTTCACCAGCGCCCGTACCGCCGGAACCGGCACGGTTTTTGCGGAGGCGGACCGTTAGCTTCCGTCGCAACGATCGCCGAGATGCAAAAACCGTGCCGGTTCCGGCGGCGGACGCTTCCAGCGGGGTGCGTAACGGGCGGGGCTGTTTTTCGCGGGGGCGTCTTGTTTCCCTGCGGCCCAGGCGTTAAACTGGTCGTTGTTTCATCGAGCAAGCATCCCGTTCTCCGATGAGGAGCTCATGAGTATTGAAACCGCAACGGCTGTGGTTGGGGGCGACGAGGGCCTCTGGGCTTGGATCCGGCGCCGCCGCTGGCCGCTCGTCATCTTTACCGTGGCGTTGGCCCTGCGGCTGGGTGCGGTGTTCACCCTGGCCGATGAGCCCCTGGGCATGGTCAACGTCGCCGACGCCTACAAGTACGAGGAGCTGGCCGACGAGATCCTGTCCGGGGACCTGCTGGCCGGTGACGAGGCCTTTTTTCATTCGTCGACGGGTTACCCCTACCTGCTGGCCCTGGTCTGGTCGATCTTCGGCAAGTCGCTGACCTTGGTGCGGGTGTTGCAGGCCCTGGCGGGGGCGCTGACGGCGGTGGTGCTGTTCGCGATCGCCCGGCGGTTGTTCGGCGGCGAAGCGGACACCGAACGGCGGCGCGGCGAGATCGTCGGCCGAATCACGGGTTTGGCGACGGCGTTCTACGGCTATCTGGCCTTCCTGGAATGGGACACCTTGATGACGGCCTGGGAGCTGCTGTTTCTGGCCTTGGCGCTATGGTTTCTGCTGCGCTTTTTGGACGAGCGCGGCTGGGGGCGACTCGTTGGCGCCGGAGTTTTCTGCGGCCTGGCGGCGCTGGGGCGGCCGAACACCTGGCTGGTGGCGCTGGTGTTGGCGGTGTTCCTCATCGTGTATCTACGGCGCAGCGCGGGCTGGCGCTGGCTCAAGGCCCTCGGCGCGGGCGCGCTGATCGTCGGGCTGTGTTTCGTCTTCATCCTCCCGGTGACCCTGCGCAACGCTGCGGTGGATGAGGAGGGCGTCCTGCTGTCCTGCAACGGCGGGGTCGTTTTCTGGATCGGCAACCATCGCGGCGCCGACGGGACCTTCAACGTACCCGATGAATTCAAGGACGAGCTCTACGCCGCGACGAAGCAACGGGCCGAGGCGATCCGCGGCCGTAGTTTGAGCGCGGCGGAGTACGACGCCTTCTGGTTCGACGAAGCGTTGGAGGAGATCTTCGCCGATCTGCCGGCGGCGATCGGCTTGATCGGCCGCAAGGCGCTGCTGTTGGTCAACGATTACGAGATGCCCAACCATCTCGACTTCTACTTCGTCCGCCGTCACGGCGGTTGGTGGTTCTGGCTGCTGCCGGTGGGCTTCTGGCTGTTGTTGCCCCTGGCTGTGGTCGGATTGGCCCGCTGGCGGCCCTGGCGGACGCGGCACTGGCTAGTCGGCGTCTACTTGTTGCTGTACGCCGTCATGGTGGTCGGGATGTTCGTCACCGGCCGTTACCGCATGCCGCTGACGCTGCTGTTGATTCCCTTCGCTGCTTACGGTGTTTATCATCTGATCGATGTTCTACGCAACCGTCGTTGGCGGGAGCTGCGTTGGACGGTGCTGTGGCTGGCGCCGGCGGCGCTGCTGGTCAACGGTCCCTGGCCGGCGGACTACCGGGTCGAGGAGGCCTACAACTGGGGGCGGCTGGCCGAGGCCCACCGACGGCTCGATGATCCGGCGGGAGCCGTGGCGGCCTATCAGGCGGCCATCGAGGAAGAACCGGACAACCCCTTCTTCTACAACAACCTGGGCCTCTACGCCCTGGAGCGTGGCGAGCTCGAGGAGGCCGAAGGACTGCTGCGACGGGCTTACGACCTCTCGGGCGGACAGCCGGACAACGCCGCCAACCTGGCCATCGCCCTGGCCCGCAGGGGGAAAACGGTCGAGGTCGTCGGTTTGCTCGAACGGGCCCTGGAGCGCCAACCCAACCATCTCGGCTGCCTGACCAATCTGGCGGCCAGCTACCTCAATCTGGGTCGTCCTGACCTGGCGCTGGAGTACAGCGCTCGGGCCCTCGAGCTGGGCGAGGCCGCGCCCCAGCTCTACAACGTCCGGGTCTACGCCCTGCTGGGCGTTGGACGGGCCGGTGAAGCGCTCGGCCTGCTGGAGCGGGCCCTGGCCGAACTGCCCGACGAGCGCTCCCTTTGGACCACGCGCAGCTACGTCCTGTTGCAGACGGGGGACGCCGCCGGGGCCCGCTCGGCCCTGCGGCGGGCCCTGGAGCTCGAGGGGTTGCCGGATCCGCGCCTTGACACTCTGCGCGCCCAACTGGGACTGTGATGCCGGCCTGGACGCCCCCCGAGCGGCCACCCCGGTCAGGCGACTACGCCCCCTTCTGGCGTTTGGCGGCCGCCCTGACCGAGGTCCGCGTCTTTCGCCTGCGGATCATGGGCCGGTCCGGCTGGATAAAACTGCTGGATACGCTGGGAAAACCGTTGGGCGTAGAGCTCTCCGGCTTCGACGCTTTCACCTGGAACGGAACCGTCCATCTGGCCGAGCGGCTGTTCGGCACCCGGGCGGGCTACCTGGTGCTGCGCCACGAGGCCGTCCACCTACTGGATCAGCAACGCCTGGGACCGCTGCCCTTCATCATCGCCTACCTGCTGTTGCCTCTGCCCGCGGTGATCACTCTGCGGGCGCTGTTCGAATGGCGGGGCTACCGCGAGACCCTGCGGGCCTACCGAGAACGCAGCCCCAAGCTGGCCCGGCGCCGGGCGGAGAAGCTCGTCCGCCAGTTCGCCTCGGGGCGCTACCTCTTCATGTGGCCCTTTCGCCGCGCGGTCGAGGGCTGGATCGAGCGGGAACTGGCGCGGCTCGAGTCCAGCGGCGGCCGGGCGCCCCGGGGGCTGGAAGAGCTGGAGCGCCTCACCGCCGCCGCTCCCCAGGGCGAAGGCGGCGACAGCCTTCCCGGCCCGCCCTCGATCATCGATTGAACCGGGTAGATTGAACCGGGTAATTGACCCCGCCCGCCGACGGTTGTATCCTTATTAATGTAACCTACCCAGCCGGAGGCAGCCATGAAACGGACAACCCTCGTTCTGCTCGGCCTGCTGTGCGCCGCCGGCGCCTTCGAAGTCGTCGTCGGCCAGGCCGAGACGCCCACCAACATCCCCTTCTGCGGCCACTGAGTGAACTCCTACCGAGTCCAGGATCTGGTACTCGCCCAGGAGATCTGCACTTCCGGCACGCTGACCGAGATCACCTTCCAAGCCGCCTCCGCCGCAACCAGGGCCGAGTTCAACGGTTGGGAGATGCGCCTCTGCCACACCTCCCTCGACGAGCTGACCGACAACTTCGCCGACAACTACGACGGCAACACCCCCCAGCTCGTCCACGCCGCCGACCCCCTCATCCTCTCCTGCGCCGTCGACGACTGGTTGACCCTCGAAGGTTTCATCACCTTCGAATACAACGGCGTCGACAATCTCCTCGTCGAGTACCAGTGGTCCGGCGACAACTCGACAGACATCGACACCTGGATGTGGACGGCGGATGGCGACCGCCTGCTGTACCACAAGTACCTGGACAGCCCGACGGGTTACCTGTCCACCAAGCTGCACCGCTTCCGCCTGAGCTTCGCGGACGCCGCCGTCGAACCCGCCAGTTGGGGTGAGATCAAAGCCGCAGGACTATAGAAGGTCAAAGATACCGCGGCAAACCGCCGTTGCGGACCGGCTCATTCTAATGGCGGTCGCCCCGTCCAAGGGCGACAACGCTGAAGCTCCAGTCATCCATCTTCCGCCGGCCGGACAGCCTTAGCCCGCCGGAAAACGGTCGGGCCGGACTCCGGCTGACGCCTACTCATCAATGACGACAGCTCGTGCTGTTTCCTGATCTTCCTTTTCGGCCCCCGCCTGTGCTCCAGCCTGTTCTCGCCCAAGGCCTAGGCCTCGGCCTCGGCCACACCTTCTAGGTGGTGGCAGCCGCGGACCTTTGACAAACAGCCTGTTTACTTATATGGGCTGGGGCCTTGAATCGGAGTTTCGACACTAGTCGAAACGCCGTCGCTACGAAGCAGCGCAGGCACAGGTTTTTGCATCTCGGCGACCGTTCAAGCTAATGATAACGGTCCGCCTCCGCAAAAACCCTGCCGGTTCCGGCGCCGCGGACTCGGGCGACGTCGCCGGTCGTTTGGACGCTTTTTCAAAGATCCGCTGCTTACGCAGTACGGCGGGCGGGGTTTGCCCCCGCCCGTTTTCTGTGTGGTCGCCCCAATTCATTCATCATCACTAGGAAAATCAAACTCCTCAGGATCGGATTCCTTAGGAAAGCTAAGACAATGATAGCTAGGTATTTTACCATCGTATGTTCCCTCCATTCTTCGTATTAAATCAAA
>WJLX01000142.1 GCA_014728225.1 Candidatus Coatesbacteria bacterium
GCGGTGACCAGATACGCAACCAGTTCGTTTCCGGCCCGGCGACGACCTTGACCCGCGCCCGGTGCACCGCGGTGTCGTAGTCGATCACGTGGGCCAGACGGATCCCACTGAGGTTCTTGCGCGGCCTGATATGTCGATAGGGCATGAGGCTCCTTTTGGCTTGCTAGTTACTAATCAACCTGGAAGGCCTTGTAGGGCGGTTGCAGAGTCAGGCTGGTCGTCAGCCCCCCCGAGCCCAAGGAATGCGCCGCCTTGCTGAGGTGGTACTTGCCGTCGAAACCGACGGCCGCCTTTCGCCCTGTGCGCTTGGCCCTCGACCCGGCCACGCCGGAGCCTTTGTGCTCGACGGGCAGGGCGCCGCCGGTTCCGCGCAACTTGACCATCATCCCGCCGCGCAGCTCGAGGGCACCGCCCTGCAGACCCGCGGAGACCTCGACCTCGTAGGAGGCGAGCTGGTTCAACAGATACTGGGCCTGCTTGCGCAACGCCTTCTCATCATTGAGGTCCATCCGCCGATAGCGCTTTTCGACGAGGTTCGAGTCGGGGAGCTCACGCTCATCATCGGCCACAGCCTCGATTATCTCGGCCTTCTCAACGTTGTATCCGGTCACGGTGACTTTGTACTTTTCCCGCGCCGGCGGATGCCGATCGACGGATAGCGATCTCAAGGGCAGCTCCCCCTCGTCCGCCAGCGCGCTCCAGACGAGGGTTCGCTCGGGATCATAGCTTTCGGGCGGTTTCTCGAGACGCAGATAACGCGTACCGGGCTGGAGATAGGCGATACAGCCCTCATCGTGAGCGAGCCGCTGGATGATCGACCAGGAGCTGTCACCGTCGCCGATGAGATTGGTGTCGGAAAAGCCGGTCGGCTCGGGATCGACCTTGACACCGACCTCGTCGGCCAGCTCTTTGATGATATCGAGGCGGTTGACAGCGTCCCAGGAACGGTCGTTGAGCGGCTTGTCAAGGAGCAGCCCGACGAAATCCCTCCCGGAGAGACTCAACCTCAACCCGCCGGTATCAAGACTCCAGCTCTCGCTGTCCACCCGGCCCCAATGGATCGGCGGACCCAACTCGGGCTCCTGACCCTCCACGAGCGGCTCGTCCAGACACTCGAGGTAGATCATGACCTCGAAGTCCTGTCCCTTGAGAATGAACTGCCGGACGTCCTCTCCGGTCAATGAGCCCCCCTCGCCGTAAGACAGCCGCTGCTGAAGCCCGTCAAGATGAGGCATTTGGGGCAAGGCCAGGGAGAGACTGAAGGTGTCGGCGGCGCGCCAGGGGGTGGTGTTGACCGATAGCGACTCGGCGAAGCGGGTGATGTCCCACTCCTCACCACCATCGACGCGACGCAGCTTGACACGGGCCACGGGATAGGTCAGGCTGCCGGTAACGGTGCGTTCCATCTGCCACCTCGGGGGTTACTTGGGAATGCGAAGGACTTCTCCGGCCTCGATCTCGATACTGATGAGATCGTTGGCTTCGGCGATTTCGTTCCACCGACCGGGGTCACCGAGCTCGCTGGCGGCAATCTGGCGCAGGGTGTCACCCTGGCTGACAATGTAACGGAAAATGCGCTCAGGCGGTTCGAGCAGTGCGCCAAGGCTGAACCTGAGCAGCGTTTTCTCCCGCCAAAGCGACCGCAGATAGGCGAAGATGGTCTCGGCCGCGGCCCTGCTGTTGACATTCTCCTCTCCGCTACGGTTGAGCACGGCCAAGTTGTCCGGATCCGCGAAGTAGTCTTCCAACCCGCCCATCGCCCCGCCGATACGCTCGATGAACGACTCCGCCATCTCATAGAACTCGGTGATCAGGTTCTGCGGTAACTGACTGAGTTCGTCGATGAAGCGCAGGGCTTCCATGAACTCGTCAACGTAACTCTCGAGCTCGGTGACCAGCTCATTGATCTCCTCATAGAAGTCGCTGAGCTCCCCGCGCAACTCAGCGATGGCCTCCAGGATCCCGGCGAGATCCTCACGCAGCTTATCGATCAACCTCAGTGGAGCTGACTCAGCCTCCGGTGCCCGCAGCTCGCGCGGATCATCGATGACCTCGCTCAAACGCATCCGGTAACGGATTAACCGGCGGCTCTCGATCTCGAAACTGATGTCGGCTATTACGACATGCTTCTGCATCCGACCCCAACGAGCCGTGTAACGCTTGCCTCCCCGACGCCACGTTTCCAGTTTCTTGTATTCATCCCAGGCATTCTCGCCGTAGAGCACTCCGCCGAAGCTGATCTCGTTGCCCCCCGGACCGAGGAACTGGTAGATCGGCCGACGCCCCGGCGCCGTCATCGTGGCTATCGTTGGCGGACCGCTCAGCGAAATCGGCTTCTGCGGCGCCAGGGGCGTGAAGACAAAGACCCCCTCTTGATCGTTCGCGCCCGAGCTAACCCACTTGCCCACATCCTTGTCCGTCTCGATGAGGGTGAACTTGTCGTTCATGATCCCCATCCGCTCCTTTGCCTCACCAGTTTTCTTGCCGGAACCACCTTTTTCGCTAAAATCCACTTCAGCCTCCAGTTATGTCCTTGTTTGTCGGAGTGCCGATCAGTCCTTGGGGTCCGAAGGGCCAAAGCACCATGGGTTCGGCCCCCTTAGCCGTAGCCGTTACGATACGCCTGATTACCTCGGAGAGGCTCTCGACCCCCGCGAAATCAATGACTATTTCCTTGCCCGAATCGATCTTCCAGCCGTTCTGATGCAAACTCTCTGCGGTTTGAGCCACTACCTGATCGACCAGGTCCTTCCATGAGTTGATCTCCTCAGCGAAAGATAACTCGACGATCAGTTCACCCTTGTCGTTGGCTTCACGTTTGTTGGAGCTATGGCCCCGATGCCGCCTGGCTGAAGCTTTGCTTTCGGCACTCATTAGCTGCCTTCCTCTGACGGCTCAGTGGCCCTTTTCTCCCTTTTTAAGTGTCCTATATATTCTTCTATTGCTTTCAAGGGTATGTTATCTAAGTCCTCGGAGTTGATCATAGTTACGTTTTTATAGTTGACTTCTGCTTTATTCTTAGTTTCATACTTTCGTAATTGCTTCAATAATTTTATCATAGCCTTATCTGTAGGTTGTATACTCTCATTATCTTTTCTAAGCCCGTAATTGGATTTTGCATTTTTTATTTTATTGTATGCCTCATGTGGCATATTTGGTGTTGTGAAGCTTGTATCCTTATGGTCAGAGTATTTATCTTTAGATGAGTCAAGTTTCATGCGTTCACTTTCTAGTGCTTTATATATATCTGGGCATTCTACAGGATTAGCCTCGTTCACTGCGGGCAATTTGTGTTCTTTGACACATACAGTGTTTATACCGTATTTGTTTTTATTGTTTTCATTATATGTTGATTTTAGACTCTTATCTGTGTTTCTGTAATCCATCAACTCGGTATACATATTGTTTATTATGTTCACTAGTTGGTGTTCATGCCTATTATATTTATATGTAGAACCTGAAAGCTCGTTGTCACCTATATCATCAACTGCATTCGTTATCATATGTGAGTTTTCTGTATCTATGTCAACTACTTCGTCGAATCCATGCTTAATTATTTCTTGTGCTATTCCGCTCTCGCCATTAACTACTAGCTCTAATATATTACCTCCATACGATAAAGCTTCTGAAAATATGTAATTTGCAATATCATCCGCAGCTACAGAATAATTGCTGTGACTGATAATGGAATCAACAGCTGCTATAGTATCTATACCTGTGCTAAATTTGCTAACTATAGATGATGTCAGACTTGTATATCCTGATATGGTAGACAATGTTGCTGCAGTTGCAGCATTAGCAGTAACAGCTGCTACAGAACTCAAGCCAAATGTTGCAACTGAGGCAACAATCGATACAACTGTTAGTATATCACTTACAATATCATAACAAAATTGTCTATACCACGAATGCATATCATCTCTAAAATGTTTTAGCTCTGAATAACCGAATGATAAATTATGAAAGCCGTATGAAAATAAATTAATGATAGAACCTTTTATAGTTGGTTTATACTCATGTATAATTACTTGTCTGATAGGTCCGGGTACTTCTTCTGTATCCTCATCTACTAATCCTCGTTCTACCATAAGAGGCAATAGAATTTCATCTGGGGGATCATTTATGATTTCGTCAAAATACTCGCCTAGATAACGAGTTAAATCATATATTAGTTCTTCAAATTCTTCATCACTTTTAGATTCCTTTTTTGCATCTATGAGAGAATCCATCGTAGTAGAGTTTACTATTCCAGATGATATGTTATTTGTTACTATTGTGTATGTAATTTCTTTCTCTTCATCAGACTCTAAAGAACCCATAGCGTCAGATATTGTACGTAATATACTTGACGTAAGCTGCATTCTCTCAGCAAGCTTCTCTTCAAAAATATTATACTTAATCACATCTAATAAATAAAAGTGATTATTATTGTGTGTAGCTAAATATATGTTTGATACATACTCATAACGTGAGTCTTTGATGCGAATTTCTAATGTGTTAGTATGTATTGTTATGCATTCAACGTTTTCATTTTTTACTATACTAAGACCATTATAAGCCACATTGTTTACCAATATGTCATCATTTAACATGGCGTTATATAGTTTATCTTTATTGTTTATGTAGCTATTATCCGTACCATTGTATGTTTTTACAATAGTAAAGTGCACATCATCAAGTTGTTCGTCTTTATATGGATTATCGCCTTTAACGATTATACCTTTATTGTTGTAAGTGGCTAACCACATATCACTAACATTATCTTCATAGCGATACAGTCTTATTATATAAAGGTTGTCATCATAAATAGTTTTATGATTTATTTTATTTAATATAACAAGATATTCAATCCACTTGTCGTCAGTGCCGATACTCATGGTAACCTCACTTCCATGTATAGTGCATCTAGTTAAACCTGAGATGAAATACCCCACCGTGCTCTTCAATTTCGAACATAGCATCTTCTATGATATCTCTGTACTCCTCATTATACTTATTTGTATCAATTGCGTCGATTAGTAAACTAATAAAAAATATTATTGGTATTGCATACCCAACAGCATTTGGTAAATTATTTTTAATGTATATTTTTATTGCGTGAACAACAGCATCCTTAGTAAGGCAATAGCTCGCATAATGAAAATTATCATTTTCGAACCGATACAATGCTATTTCGCGATCCATGTTATAACCTATATTAAAAATTGGAACAACATTAAATATTCTAGTAACATTAAGATCGTCAATCGTACGTATTTTGTCATGCATAAAGCTTATATAGGATGAATACTCATTGAGGCTATCGTATGAATTAAAATCTGAGACTTCAGGGAATGTAAAATTTCTATGACCGAAAAAATTATATTCATGTAGTAGACGATTAATCAACTCATGTTTTAAACATATATTATGTATAGAGTTGTATATATTTGTAAAGTATTCATTTTCAGAATTAATATATATATTTAATTTTTGATGTAAATCTATATAATGACTCATGTAATCATAAACTAGATCATAAACAAAATTATCTTTACTATAATTACTAAATAGTGAATTAACGTCATATTTAATATAGATAAATGATATGTAGGGAGGCAAGGAGAATGTATAGAGTGATATAGCTTTACTTATTGCTGTACTAATATACGAGTGTGCTCTTTTTTCAACATAGTCATTAATAAATTGTGTCATATAAGAGTATGAGTTACTCACGTATTTGTAACTATTAAATTTATAATAACTAATGTTCTTAGAGTATACAGAGCTATTCTGTGCAAAAGCCTTTATAACAATGTCGTTTGGTTGCACTAATAATATGACATTATCATTAAGCGGTACAGATAATGTAGAAGAAGAGCTACTGTATTTATATAGACAATAAAGCGGAATCATGTAAACATCAGGTGTAGATCCAGGTCCAGCATCACTTGTATAGAAATCAACAATATATGCATTGTTGCCTATCATAGCGACATTGCCATCGACGTCATAATAGTCAATGAGATAATGATTGCCAATATAGCCAACAGCAAATTGCAGCTCCTGTAAGCTATAATAGCTATTGTCAGATCTTTCTAATCCCCTAGCGATAACGGAAACTCCATTTCCTGGGGCGTGCCGGCGCGCAGCCAGAGAGCCAAAGAGGCCCAACCAAAGAACTCATGCGGTGTCAGGTTTTCTAGCTCTGCTGATCCAAAGTTGAGGAGAGATCTAGTGAGCGCCTCGAGCCGTCGGCGCGGTGAGTAAAAAAATCCCGTATCTCCTCGACGGCGTGTTCGTTGATGGTGTTGAGATTACGGTAGTAGTTTGCCAGGACTGCGGCGTCGACACTGGTGAGATCCAGCACATCGTCGATTTCCCAATTGACGGGTTCCCCATCGACACTGACGACGGTGCGAGCGATCAGGGCCCAGGGTTTCTCACCAAGTCGTTCGAGGGCGTTGGTACGTTCAGCTTCACCCATCGCGGCAGGGCTGGGGTAGCTTAACTCGATAATCCGCTCATCGCGCAGAGTGGCGCGTCGTAGGACGAGGGTTTGTTTAGAGACAGGCAGGACGAGTTCGAATTGTTCTTTCATCTTCGCTATCCTCAGGTTTTTGATAGGGGGCGGACGAACCGCCCCCGTCACACTTAGATGGTGGCCAACTCGTAGCCCTCGGTGCAGTACCAGTTATGCTTGGTGCTGACTTTGCCTTTGGCCATGGAGATATCCAGAGACGGAATCTTACAGCCGTGGAACGTGGCCAAATCGACACTTTCATCTGCTCGTTTGATGCTGAATGCAAGGATGAAGCTCGGACCCTCACCGGGTGTCTCGCCGCGCATGATCCGATTGGGAATTGCAGTGCGGGCAAGAGTGTTGCGGATATAGCCTTTGTTGACTGAGCCTGAAGCGGTGAAACCCGTGGTGATTCGTGAGGCGAAGGGTTCGCCGATCTCTTTGTACTCTTCGGTGGTTTCTTCGATTTTGTAACTGGCGTCCTCGAATGATCCGACATCGACGGGTCCGTCGGGTCCGATAACGCTGACTTTGCAGTGCAAGCCGGTTCGGGCATGTGCTTGATTCTCGACAGCCATCGTACTCCCTTCCAATCCCCCTGGGGGTAACTGAGTTATCACGATCAGGTGCTGACCTTGGTGTCACCGGTATTCCAATTATGATCAACTTGAATCCAGATGTAATCACCGGGGTCAACATAATCTATGGCCACGCGGGCCCGGACGATACGCTGAGCCTGAAGAGTGGGCGGATTGAGTTCGTCGCTGACATCGATGAGGTAATCGATGATAGCGCCGTCACGTTTTTCCGGCGCTAAGAGGCTTTCAATTGCAGCCGCCAGGTTGGATCGATAATCCGCAGTGTTCGGGGCCGAACGGAAACCCTGGAGACCCTCGTCGAGGCTCTCGATTAGCTGCATGGCCTTGCGAATCTTTGAGATCTGACTCCAGCCGGCCTGCGTGGCCAGGTTGAGACCGTTGTTTAGCTTGAAGACGTTCATCTTGCGGTTGCCGACTTTAGCCTTTTCCTTGACCAGGGCGCTGACGGCGTTCTCAGTCAACGTTTCACGCTGACCGGGAGTGAGATTGCGCGATGTGCCGATGAAACCCTTGAGGAAGCCGTAAGCTGGACTGTAATGAGGCGGACGGGCGGCCAGATGACCGGCGACGTGACCACCAGGCAGGATGGACTTGCGCCCGCCGTTAATGGGGTTGACCACGTAGCCGCGACCATAGACAACCATGGCGTAGCGACTGGCCGTCAGCGAGGCGACGATGTCGGCGATGTTGCTCGGGCTGGTGGCGTCGCTGATGCAGCAGATGGCGATCCGATCCTCGAGATTGGCGGCCCGGGCGATGACGTTATTGTTGGCGTCCAGGGATTCACGGCCGGCGTAGCGCAGAATAGTCACTTCGTCGACAGCGTCGAGCAAGCCTCCACCAGTGTCGGTATCGTCATAATCGTCGTCGTCGGGTGCTGAACCGGTAAGACCGCCGGATAGAGAACTGAAGCCTACGGTGTTGTCGGGTGGATCACCGACGCTGCTGACGTGCTCTTCGGCCGCAACCCAACGATCATAGGCGTTGACGACGTCGGGGGCGTAATAGTCGCTGGTGCTGTCCATCGTAACGTCGCCGTAGTCTATCGTGGTGTATTCGCCGGTGTCTGGATCGGTACGCTTGATCTTGAGACGGAAAAAGCCCGCAGAGGTAGTATCGGCATCGGAGACCTCGACGGAGAGTTCGTTGCCCCACTCGCCTGCGCCCCATGCTTCGATGGTCAGGGTGTCATTGGATGAGGCATCTGCCAGGTTGATCGAGGCTTTGGCGGCACCGTCGCCGACGACCCGCACAATGTAAGCGGGTAGAGAGGCCGCCTGATTGTAGTAGCCCGCAAGTTCCCACGGGCCGGCGAGATCGGTCCGCAGATCACCGTACAGGTCGGTAAACTCCGACCAAGACTGGACATAACGGACCTCACCGGTTGGTCCCTCACTGAAATCGCCGACCAAACCCAACACGCCGGCCGATACCGACTCGATCGAAACCGGTGTCGTATTTCGCATCTCCTCGATGCGGACGTGGGGCTCGTCTCTGCCAAATAAAGCCATCATCCCTCCTATTGCCTGAGTACGAGGTCGCTATGCGCCTCTAGGGTTACGATCCGTTCACGGTTTTCCTGAACCGAACAGTTTAGATCCTCAATGGAATCGGCCAGGTTGTACCACATCATCGAAATCAGGCTGCAAACAATGGCGAACAATGCGCCGATGACGGCCATCGAGATAGTCAGCAACCTCTTCAAAACGCTAGTCTCTTGCTTCGTCATTTAAAACCTCCTTGCAGGTGGTGAAAATTTCCTCTACCGATAGGTTGTACCAACATCTACTGTACCCATTAAGGTTGTCTGTACAGGGTCGATGACCGTGTTTGAAGCAGGGCGCGCAGTCGCTCGATACCTCCAGTGTCCGACACCGGGGGTAGTATTTCGTCCGGCTGTCGGCACTGAACGGCCCGTATAAAGCGACTGTGGGTACGTTCTGTGCTGCAGCCGCATGGGTGAAGAATGAATCGGGCGCCACCAGCAATTCCAAACGGGGAAGCAGGGCCATCAATACGGTAATGGGTTGGCGGCCGATTCGAAGGATACCTGCAGGGAGCGGACCCCGGGGCAATTCTCTGGGACGGCCCAGCAACAAAACCTGGTAACCCTCAGCGACTAGTTGCTGACATAGCTCCGCTAACCGACGGGGTGGATAAGTGCGCAGAATCGAGCTGGTTCGCCACTGCAAACCGATTACACCGCGTGAAGTGGTAGCGGTAAGTTGATCGTACAATCGGCGAGACTTTTTCAGGTCACCAGGCGCGGGCTTCCAGCAGGGTCGTTTGCTTTCCGGAGTGATCATCGAGGGATCCAATCCGCAATGATCGAAGAAAAGATCATAGACGTTTCTTCGGCTGGGCTCGCCAGTGCTGCTTCCCTCGATTAAACCTTCGAAGGTCAAGTAGTAGTCATGAGCGTTCAGCAGCTCGAGGGTGAAGGGATAACGGACGAAACGGTTGACGTCTCGATTCGTGGCGAACAGGGGGGACCAGTTCGCCCCGCAAGCAACGGTGATCTGCGCGCTTGGGAAGCGTCGTCTCAGCTCGGCGGTCACCGCGGTGATGAAAAGTAGATCTCCCCCACCGCCATAGCGTGAGATCAGAATGGAGCAACCGTTGAGATCCTGACCCCGATATGTCTCGTACTCCAGGGGGGCGCACTTTACGCCCTTGCTGCTCAGAAAGCGCCCCACACCGTCTGGAACGACCAGGTGCCCCCGCCCCTTCTTGGGTTCGTTGAGAACGACCTGCATCAGTCCCACCCTTCTTCATCAGTGCTTTCAATATCGATGGTTTCGGCAGGCCAGATCGTCTCATAGCGCAGATAATGGAACACGGTGTTTAATAGTAGGCGGTATTTACAGCAATCCAACGGCTCACCCTCGAGTTCCTCACCATCCTCCAAGACCACGGCAATACCACCGACGGCCTCAGCACTGGTCGTGTCACCGACAAAGGCGCCGTCAAGAGCACCCACCACATCATCCAGTAATCCATAGAGGAGTTCTGTACCACCATCTCCAGGTGGCGGGGCGAAAACGTCAACGGCGACCGTAGCTTCATAAAGCGCTTGGCTGTAAGTGGTGTCAATAGTTCCGTCGACGTTGGTTGTGTCACCGAGAATAATGTCACGAGCCGATCCCTGGTGAAGCCGAGGACCATTGAGCAGTTGGAGGAAAACCCCGGTCGAATCCGCCGTCACCACGTCGGGGTCGGGCTGACCAACATAAACGTTGTCTCCGGCTACATCGGCTTCTCGCAACACTTCGGCCAAGGCGACCAACATTTCGTCTAACATCTTTAATTCCTTCCTCTACCCGGAATCGCTTTCCAAAATACCGCGACATGCCAGGTGACAGTCTAGATAGATGTATTCACCCGCGGTGGTATCTACGGGGCGGGTTTCGATGATCATCATTTTTTTGTCATCGAAGGGGCCGGGCAAACCGATCAGATCACCGTTACCTGGTTCTAGACTCGAGGTATCCAGATCCGAGAGCTCAAACCTGACTTTAACTTGACTGGTGAGGGCTTCACCCCAACTCGCCTCTTCCAACCGGCGCATGAAATACTCCCACTCGACCTCGGCGTCGAGTTCCACGCCGTCGGCATAATTTTTATTAGCGCAGCCATGGACATCCGGAGTTCCACTGTCCTGTAGGGCATAGTAGATAACACTCACAGGATCGCTAAGAGCCATTTCAACCTCACCGCCTCGCGTGTCGAGAAAACAATAGCCTTTTATGCTGGCGCCATGGGCGTGGCTGGCGCACTTGTCAGAAAAAGTTCAACTCCTTTCGTCACAACTTTGTAGCGCTGTACTGAAACTGCACGCCAAACCTATCAACGAAACCTCAGCGTTGACCCGATATCTTCGAGTGTGAGCGCTGGTGTACGAACGAACCATTTTCTGATGATCAAAGCTGATTAGGGCGGAAAGCAACTAGCTGGCAGTTACAAATTGTCGAACGATTCCTTGTCTTATTCGAGGAACGTCTGCTATGTCATAATTTACACCTTCTCAAGTATTTCAATACATCGGCATAGCGAACCTTCAATGTACCCCCGATCTTCCATCCCGGGATGACCCGCCGTTCAGAAATCAGACGCTGTACTGTTCTGACACTCACGTTTAGCAGGTTCGCAACGGTTCGTGTGGTTAGCAGATCGTCCTCGTGATACTTGATCTTGTTCATGGTTTTTGCTCTTGGGTTGGTGAGTATCTCTATTTATCCACACCCGAAAGGCTAACACTTTTGCTTGTCGCTATTGACGTTATTGGCGCAACTGGCAAAAAAAATATTAACGAAAAGCTATTATTAGTATAATAAACAGTATAGTCTTTGATAGCGTCGAATAGTACAGTTATATATATATGAATAATGTTAAAAAACTCATTTCGTATTTACAAGTCATATTTTCATCGAACTACATGCTTAGCCAATGGTATATAATGTCATGTTTATGAATATATTATTAACATCATGATCGCTGGTTATGCTTTGTTATATGTCATGCGATGTTATATACAGGAATAAATTTGCTTTATTAAATCCATTAATTATATCTTTATCGATGAGGTATTATTAACAGTGTGTCAATAAAAAGCTCTTGGTAAAACGGCTCAGCTTGGTCGAAAGCACTCATTGACCAGGTGTTACTTATTCCGGGCTCAATTACCTGTCTTATATACACAGAAAACCAACATATAACGAAACAATATTGTATTATATTACTTGTTGCATGTTGTGTTTTGTATATATGTTATATCATTCATGATGTGGTGTTTGTCGATGGAGCTATGCGATAATGACGGCGATTTAACAAATCCTACAAGATCAATTACACAAGGCCCCGAGAAATCATCAGAGGGTTACGGTTCGATACGAACGCTGATCGCACGGAAACTCGCGATATGCGCTAATCTGCTTGGCAACAGTCTGCTGATATCTCGACCGAGACCCCGTAGGAAGCTAAGGATTGCCTTGCCATAGAGTTTAATTGTTTGCCTGTGTGCTGCAGGATAGGTCAATCCACTAGGGTATTTGAATGGTGTACGGCGTGGGCCGTTGGATAACAGCAAGCACTTGCTATCCTGCATATTCCAAGCTGCAGAGGCATGAGCCCCCCGCCGTTCCGAACAGCGCCTTATCTGCCTAATCTGCGGACAGGTAGGGGATTTTTTCTGACCCAATGAATTCATTCCCCTTCTCAATCAGGCCGGTCGGGCGCCTGAATAGACAGGCTGGAGAGCCTGTGTTCCATCACGAATGGGCAATCGAATCATCAAACCACGCGGGATCGGAACGCTGTCTCCACCGTGGCGGAACGCGCCAGTATCCGTCCTACGTGGATGAGGCAAGCAACGCCGAAGATGAAATGCCCTCACCCCCCGGGGCGGAGCATCACCAACAAGCTGAGACGTGGGGCTTCACCCGAAACCCCGAACCCATCGCCAAAACGTAGGGCCGGTGCTGCAGCGCAGCACCGGCGTTTCACTTGACGACGAATCTCCGGACCGGGTCGACGGGCACAGTTTGAGAACCTGTACACCATGGCTGATAGGCTGGGTGTTCAGCCGCAACAACACCGGATAAAAAAACGAACCGGGACGGCGGGCGTCCCGGTTCACTGAATCACATCGGCGGCGGACTCGGGCTAGTTGCGCTCCCGGGCCTCGTCGACGTGGATGGTGCGACCGTCGAGCATCGTACCGTCGAGTTCGGCCTTGGCGCGGTCGGCGTCGGCCTCTTCGGCGAAGGTAACGAAACCGAAACCGCGGGAACGACCGGTGTCCCGCTCGGTGATGACCTTGGCTTCAACGATCTCGCCGTACTCGGCGAAGGTGGTTTTCAGACTCTCGTCGGTGGTGTCCCAACTAAGACTGCCCACGAATAGCTTCTTCGACATCTAGAACTCTCTCTTTCCTGCGACGCCCCTGTCAGGGCGACATGCGTACCGGGGATCGGCAAATCGATCCGTCGAGTGGACTCTACCGTCTATGCCGGGGTCGGACGAGAGAAAAAACGGCATTGCGCCCCAATCCTAAAGCCCCTCCCCCGCGGTAGGGGACCCAAATGTTATGGTCCAAAGTCATGTTAGCACCCCGGCGCGTCCCGTGCAAGTCCTTTTTTCGGGTAGCGCTGGATTATTGCTGACGGAGGCCCAGCCGGAACAACAGATAATCGAAGGTGTTGCCCGTCAGGTTGCCCAGGCGGATCATCCCCAGGGTCAGCTCGACGGCGGCGCGGGCGGCCGGAGCGTAGCCGCCCAGCAGGCTACGGCGGACCGCCGCTGCGGGACGACCGTCGCTCTCGGCCCAATGGCGGGCGTAGAGCAGGGCGGGCTGCTCGTCGACCGGGCAACCCGTCGGCAGGCCGGCGCAGAGCTCACGGATTTCAGCGTTGTCCAGGCCCTCGCGCAGGGCGTGGCGGGCATGGAAGAAACGGCAGTAACGGCAGGCGTTGACCGCGGTCACCACCAGCATCAGCCGCAGGCGAAAAGGGGTCGGCAGGCTCTCGCCGCGCAACAGGGCCGGCAGGCGGCCCAGATTGCGCAACAGGAAGCCGAAGTCGCGGGCGAACTCGCTCCAACTACGGTAGCGGCGCTTGGGGAAACCGTCCATGGTAGCGCTCGGTTCAGTACCGCTCAGCCGAGGAAGCGCCGGGTCCAGCGCAGCTTCTGCTCGTCGTAGGGCGGGTAGCGCAGGGGGATGTCCAGCCAGGTGCCCTTCTCGAGGACCGTCTTGTAGTGGGTGAAGGTGTCGAAGCTCCAGCGGCCGTTGTAGGCGCCCATTCCGCTGCGGCCGACGCCGCCGAAGGGGGCCCGGGAGGTGACCATGTGCATCACCGTCTCGTTGATGCAACCCCCGCCGAAGGAACACTCCTCGACCACCCGGCGCTTGTGTCGACGGTCCTGACCGAAGTAGTACAGCGCCAGGGGGCGGGGACGGGCGTTGATCGCGGCGAGGGCCTCACCGAGATCGTTAAAGGTCAGCACGGGCAGCAAGGGGCCGAAGACCTCCTCCTGCATCACCGCGTCGCCCCAGCCGACGCCGTCGAGGATCGTCGGCGCCAGGTAGCGCGTTTGGCGGTCGTACTCCCCGCCGCAATAGACCTTCTCCTCATCGATTAAGGCGATCAGCCGTTCGAGGTGTCGGTCGTTGACGATCCGGGCGTAGTCGGCGCTTTTCCGGGGCTCGGCGCCGTAGAACCGCTCAATCTGCGCCTTGAGCAGCTCCAGCAGCCGGTCCTTGATCCCGGCGCGGACCAGAACGTAGTCCGGGGCGATGCAGGTCTGGCCGGCATTGATGAACTTGCCCCAGATTAGACGACGGGCGCAGACCTTGAGCTCGGCGTCGGCGTCGACGACGGCCGGGCTCTTGCCGCCCAGTTCCAGGGTCAGCGGCGTCAGGCGCTCGGCGGCGGCCTGCATGACCTTTTTGCCCACCGCCGGGGAGCCGGTGAAGAAGATGTAGTCCAGCGGTTGTGCCAACAGCTCCCGGGCCGTCTGCGCCTCTCCGGTGACCACGACCAGCAGCTCGGGCGGGAAGTTGTCGTTGATCAGTTTCTCGACGAAGGCCGCCGTCGCCGGGGCGAACTCCGAAGGCTTCAGCACCGCCGTGTTGCCGGCGGCGAGCGCTCCCAGGGTAGGCGCCGCCAACAGCAGGAAAGGGTAGTTCCAGGGCGCCAGTATCGCCGCCGTGCCGTAGGGCTCGGGGTGGATGCGCGTCTTGGCCGGGAAGTCGAACAGCGGCGTGCGCACCCGGCGGGGGCGGCTCCAACTGTACAGCCGGGCCTTGATGAACCTGAGCTCCTCGGTGAACAGACCGAACTCGGTGGCGTAGGCCTCGAAGGCCGGCTTGCCCAGGTCGGTCCGCAGGGCGGCGTTGAGTTCCCCCTCGGCCCCCTCGACCAGGCGCAGCAACTGCTCCAGGGTGTCGTAACGCAGCTTGAGATCCCGGGTGGCCCCGGTGGCGAAGTAGCCGCGCTGGGCGGCGACGAGGTCGGCGATACCGGACATGGTCTGCCTTTCGCTCTGCTCGGTAGGTGCCAGCGACGTACAGCGTTTGCCTTTCCCGCCTTTCAGGGCGAGAGGTTGCATCGTTGGAAGTGTGCCGGGGACTGGTACGATCCGAGCTAGGGGGCGGCGGCCAGGGCGCCCATCGGGTCCCAGGGCGGCAGGTGGACGGGTTCGGTTTCCAGCAGCTCGCGCTGGGTCTGGCCGAGGTACGCTTTCTCGACGACGACCTCGAAGACGAACTCGTCGAACCAGTCGTCATCCATCACCATGAAGCCCTCGTCGCCCAGCTTCTCGCCCCAGGAGTTCTCGACCCGCCACTTGCGCGGGTAGCCCTCGTCGTCCAGGTCGACGCCGGTGAAGACCATGGCGTGGGTCATCACGCTCTGGCCGTAGTCGACGCGCTCGGCCTTGTCGCCGGTGAACTCCGTGCCGTAGACCAGGTCGTAGCGGTAGAGCTCGGCGGCCAGGATGCCCAGCTTGCGCCCCAGGCGTTTGCCGACGTCGCAGCCGAACCAGACGGGCTTGCCGTCCTGCAGCATCTGCACGGCGGCACGTTTGAAGGTCTCCAGCTCCAGGTTGAGGTAGCGGATGATCCGTCCCTCGGCGACGTTGCCCAGGTAGTCGATGGTGTAGAGCTGATCGAAGGGTTTGTCCGCCGTGGGACAGTGGATCAGGCCGGCGAAGGCCTCGACGTCCAGCTCCGGGGCCGCGTGGCGCTCGTAGAACTCGCGGGGGGTGAGCTCCCCGTCCCGGTGGAAGTCGCCGTCCTTGTCGCGCCACTGCCAGAAGAAGCGGCTCGGGGGCTCGCCGAGGTGGATGGTCAGCATACGATAGACCACGGCCAGCATCTCGGCCTTGCGACGGCGCAGCTCGTCGAGATCGGCGCCGTCGGCGGCGCGGCGGCGCAACTCGGCGGCGTACTCGCGCAGCTTGTCCGTCACCAGGGTGTTCATCGCCCGGGTGTTGCCGCTGGAGGCGCTCTCCGGCATCGCCGTCTTGGGCACCACGCCGTACTTGTCGACCAGGTTGGCGAACATGTCCCACTGGCCGCCGTCCTGGATCGGATCGGCCAGCAGGTGCATCAGCAGGCGACCACCCCTGTCCTCCTTCAGGGTCGCCAGGATGTTCTCCAGGAAGTAGTTGGCCTTCTCCAGCTTGTCGTAGAACATGAGGAAGTTTTGCGAGAGCTCGAACTCCTCCAGGTTGAGCTTTCGGCGGGCGGCCAGGCGCAGGACGTTGAGCCCGGCGAACAGCCAGCAGCGGCCCGACTTGCGCTGATTGGTGATCTTGGGTGTCTCCAGCTTGATGCTGAAGGTGTGGTCGGTGGCGGTGACCACGCCGCGGTTGAGGGCCACCTGGTGGATGTCGGCGGCGGTGACGGCGTTGAGGGCGGCGACGTTGCGCTCATCGGCCCAGAACAGGCCGGAGAGCTGTTCCAGGGTTTCCTTGCTCAGGTGCTGCTCCATGGCGGCCTCGTTTGCTGGAAGTGGAAAAGAGCGATGGAAGACGCTTGTTCGTCGATTAAGCCGGCTCACCGATCGGCCCCACCCCGGAGACGTATCCCGGGCGGCGAAACTTGAATCGAACGCGGCGGCAGAGGCGGCCGGGCCTCCGGCGCCCTCAGGCCAGACCGCTCAGACGCTCGCAGAGCCGCCACAGCTCGCCTTGGACGCCGGGGTCCCGGGTGTAGGCGGCGGGCTCGACGGGCTGAGCGTCCTCCAGGTAGCGGCCGTGGACGGCTGCGGCTTCGGCCTCGCGGGCGGCGTGGACCAGGCGGGCGGCGCCCTCTTCCGGCGCGGCGCCGCCGGAGCCCCAACCGGCGTGGTAGAGCTTGGTACTGATCACCCCGGGGTGCAGGCAGGTGCAGGTGATGCCGGAACCCGTCAGCCGCTGGGCCAGCTCGCGGGTGAAGGCGATATTGGCGCCCTTGGAGCGGGCGTAGGCCGTCAGCGCGTCGTAGTGCGGCGGGTCGGCCAGCTCCCCGATGGACAGCTCGTCGACGAAGCCGTGGGCCACTGAGGCGACGACGACGATCCGGGCGGGTTCGTTGCGCGCCAGGGGGTAGACCAGGCGGTTGATCAGCAGAAAGTGGGCCAACTGATTGACGGCGAACACTTTTTCGTAGCCGTCGATCGAGGTCTCACGTTCGTTCAGATAGACCCCGGCGTTGGCGATGATGCCGTCCAGAGCCGGCTCGTGTTTGATCAGGGCGTCGGCCAAGCCCCCGACGTCGGTCAGCGAGGCCAGGTCGGCGTTGTAGTAGGCGGGCTCGGTCCGCGGGGCCAGGGCGCGCAGCTCGGCCAGTAGCTCCCGGCCCTTGGCGGGATCGCGACCGTGGGCCAGCACGCGCACGCCGCCTGCGGCCAGGCGCCGGGCGGCCGCCCGGCCGATGCCGTCGGTGGCTCCGGTCAGCAGGATCGTCTCAGGCATGCCGGTCCTCGATTCTTGTGCAGTCGTTGAAACGGGCCAGCCTCTCCAACTCGGCGGCCAGTTCGTCCCGCAGCTCCGCCCTGTCCGGTGCGTCGTCCTCCCACCATAACCCGCGGAGGACGAGGGTCTGGCGTTTGCGCTCGGCCTTGGCGTCCAACCGGCCGATGAACCGCTCACCCCACAGCAGCGGCAGGGTGTAGTAGCCGAACTCCCGCTGGTCCGCCTTCTTGTAACACTCCAGGGCGTAGCGGAAGCCGAACAATCGTTCCAGGCGTTGGCGGTTGATGACCAGGCCGTCGAAGGGATTCACTATACGCAATCGCGGAGTCGGCGGTTCGATTGGCAAGTCGTCGAGGAACTCCGGCCTGGTGTAGTGGACGGTGCCGTCGACTTGAACCTCGACGATCTCACCCGCGCAGACCAGCTCGTCCAGGGGCAGGGCTCGGCTCCGGTAGACCGTCAGGTACCAGTGGAGGTCGCGCTCGGTGGCCGCGCCCAGACCACCCAGGGCCCGGCGGACCAGAAAGCGGCCCAGCTCACCATCGGTGGGCGGTCGCCTGTCGACGTCCTTCGGCAGCACCCGTTCGGTCAGCTCGAAAACGCGCTCGAAACCGTCGCGGTTGACGATCATCAACTCCCCGGCCAGCCAGAGGTGGGTCAGGGCGTACTTGGCGACCTTCCAGGAGCCCCAGCCCCCGCTGGCTTCCCGCGGGGCTTCCTTGAAGTCCCGGCTGGCCAGGGGACCTTCGTGCTCGATCCGCGTCCGCACCCGCTCCATCACCGGGTGCAGCTCGGCGGCCCGGCGCTTCCACCAGCCGCCCCAGGGGAAGGAGCGCATCGCCGGGACGTAGTAGCGGTAGTCGCTCAGGGGCAGATACCCGGCGGCGTGGCCGTAGTACTCGAACAGCGCCCCCGAGTCGTAGGCCGCCTCCCGGAGGTGGCGACGCTCGTAGCCGGGCAGGCGGTTCCAGAGGACGAAGTGCTGGGCCCGGCCGACGACGCGGATGGTATCGAGCTGGAGGTAGCCCAGGCGCTCGACGAGGGCGCTGACCCCGGCGGCGCCTCCGGGGAGTTCGTCCGGGAACTGGCGTCGCAGGGCCAGCCGGCGGACCGTGCTGTTGGCGAGTTGTTTCACCCGTCCAGTATAGCTCAAGCGGCGGGACGATGACAGCGGACGGATCGGCCCGGGCGTTTCGCCTTGGTGCAACTCCACCGCCCTCTCCCCGGTCCCGGAGTTTCGTCGCAAGACGTAACTCCAATGCTGCGAAGCAGCCCCGTCACGGTTCTTGCGTTCCGAAGACCTCCCTTCGGCGGGAGGTCTTCGGGCAAGAACGCGCGCCGGGGCCTGGCGGTTTCCTCTGTTTCACCGGCGCAGTCCCTCCAGTCCTGCAGGTCGGTGTCTGGGTCTCCCGTCGCGGGCGGTTCTCTCGAGCGGGATCCGTCACAATCGTCGACGATAGGCGCGCGGTTCGTCGCAAACCCGGGGTCGGCGAAGCTGTTGCGACGGCGGACCGTTGGGTCTCCGTCGTCAAGGCAAGAGCTTGGTGTCGGTGCTGCTTCGCAGCATTGGAGTGCGACTCCGTCGTCACTCCCGCCCGGGAGTAGGCGGCGATGGGGCTTCACCTGGCGCGGCAACTCCGGCCCGGGTGGAAAACCCATCATGAAAAGCAACGACACATAACCTCACGGTTCCACCGTTTGAGCGCGTCGTTAACATATTGCGAAACTCGAATGTTTCTGCTATACTGACTGATTGATGAAACTGAGTATCAAGTAGCCCGATCAACCAACGGGAGGTGAGATGAAAACCCTGATCCTCAAGCTCGCCGGGCTGAAGTGTGACCACTGCGCCGCCGCCGTGCGCCGCTCCCTGGAGACCGTTCCCGGCGTCGACGAGGCCGTGGTCACCCTGGAGCCGATGCAGGCCCGGGTGCTCTGCGAGGCGGCGGCCGTCGAGCGGGAAAAACTGATCGAGGCCGTCGAGACCGCCGGTTATCAGGTGGTGTCCGACTAGATGGCGAAGCGGGAAATCATTATCGAATTGACCGGGATGCACTGCGCCAACTGCGCCGGCAACATCGGCAAGGCTCTCGAGCGCACCGACGGCGTCCAGGAGGCCGAGGCCAACTACGCCGACGACAGCGCCCGGGTGATCTACGATCCCGCCGTCGTCGAGCCCGAGTACCTGGTCAAGGTCATCCGTGGCGTGGGCTACGGCGCCCGCCTGCCCGAGGACGCCTGTAAGCGCCCGGAGGAATTGGCAGCCGCCGAGCGCGAGGAACGCAGTAGGGAACACTGGCAGTTGATCCGGGTCCTCGTCGGCGTCGCCCTCTCCCTGCCCCTGTTCATCGGCATGTTCTGGGAGGTTCTGCATCTGCCCTGGTTGATGCTCGGGCTGTCGACGGCGGCGCTGGCCTTCGTCGGTTGGCCCTTCTTCACCGGCGCTTGGGGTGAGCTGAAGCAGGGCTCGCCGGGCATGGACACCCTGGTGGCCCTGGGCGCCGGGGCGACCTGGCTCTTCGGCGCCGTCCGCCTGATCGGCGGCTGGGAGGGCCCCTACTACCTCGACGCCCCGGCGATGATCGTCACCCTGATCGGGCTGGGTAAATACCTCGAGGCCCGGGCCAAGGGCCGCGCCGGCCGCGCCCTGCGCGAGCTGTTCAGTCTGGCCGCCGACAACGCCCTGCGGATCGACGACGAAGGCGAGGTGCGCGAGGTCTCCGTCGACGAGTTGGCCGTCGGCGACCGTCTGCTGGTCAAGGCCGGGGCCAAGGTCCCCGCCGACGGCGAGGTCGTCAAGGGCTCCTCCAGTGTCGACGAATCCGCCCTCACCGGCGAACCCCTGCCCGTGCCCAAGAGTGTCGGCGACAACGTCGTCGGCGGCACCGTCAACGGCAACGGCGTCCTCGAAGTCCGGGTGACCCAACTGGGCGACGAGAGCGTACTGGCCGGGATCGTGCACCAGGTCAAGCGGGTCCAGGCCGGCAAGCCGCCGGCCCAGCGCCTGGCCGATCGCGTGGCCGGGATCTTCGTCCCCGTCGTTCTCGGCCTGGCCGTGATTACTTTCCTGCTGTGGTGGCTGCTCGGCGGCTCCCTGGAGACCGCTTTCGTCAACACGGTCAGCATCCTCGTCGTCGCCTGCCCCTGCGCCCTCGGCTTGGCCACGCCGATGGCCGTGATGGTCGGCGCCGGCATCGCCGCCAAGAACGGCATCCTCTTCCGCGACGCCGCCGTTCTCGAACGCGCAGCCCAGGTCGACACCGTCGTCTTCGATAAGACCGGTACCCTGACCCGAGGCCGACCCATGGTAACGGATATCGCCTCCCAGCCGCCCGCCGACGAGTTCCTCGCCCTGGCCGCCGGGCTCGAACGCGGCTCCAGCCACCCCCTGGCTCGGGCCGTCGAGCGCGCAGCCGGCGAGCGCGACCTCGAACCCGCCGAGTTCGATGATGTCGAGGAGCGCCCCGGGCTGGGTCTCGTCGGTCGCCGAAAGGGTAGCGTTTACCTCTTCGGCCAGCGTAAACTGCTCGAGGACGAGGGCGTCCAGGCCGAACAACTCGCGAGCTTCGAAGAAGAGCACGGAGCCCTCGGCGCCGCCGCCCATCTGGCCGTCGACGGTGACTACGTCGGCTCCCTGGCCGTCACCGACGAGCTGCGACCCGAGGCCGCCAGGGCCCTCGACGAGCTGCGCGAACTCGACGTGACCCCCATTCTGGCCACCGGCGACCGCGAAGGCCCCGCCCGGGCCGTCGCCGATCGACTCGCCATCGAGCAATTCCACCACTCGATGTCGCCCACCGACAAGGCCGAGCTGGCCGAGAAACTCCAGAGCGACGGCCGTGTCGTCGCCATGGTCGGCGACGGCGTCAACGACGCCGTGGCCCTCAGCGCCGCCGACGTCGGCGTGGCCCTGGCCTCGGGCACCGACACCGCCCTCGAGGCCGGCGACGCCACCCTCGTCCACGGCGGCGTCGGCGCCCTGGCCCGGATGCTGCGCCTGTCGCGCAAGACACGCCGCACCATCAAGGGCAACCTCTTCTGGGCCTTCGCCTACAACACCGGCATGCTCCCCGTCGCCGGGTTGGGCTTTCTCTCACCGATTCTGGCCGCCGGGGCCATGGCCCTCTCCTCGCTCTCCGTCTCCGTCAACGCCCTGCTGCTGCGCAAGCGAGTGGATTGACCGATCGCGGAGGGTCCGGCACGGTTGTTGCCCGCGGTCTCCCGCTCAGGGAGACCGCGGTTTGCAAGAACCGTGCCGGACCCGGAGGCCGCCGAACGCTCAGCAGCGCTAACCCCCGCCCCCCGGCGGCGTCACGCTTCTCGCATTCCGGCGGCCGCCCGCCGGCGGCCCCCGGGCGACAAGCGCGCCGCCGCGAAGCCCCTCGGTAAGAAGCAAACAAAACCAGAATAAATAGTGTTCGCTTTTTTTACTTGACCATTTTTTATTTATTTTGTAAAGTATATCA